>JAKLHB010000227.1 GCA_022710345.1 Planctomycetota bacterium | reverse complement strand
GGTAATAACTTCCTGATTTCAAAAAATACCAATGACCACCCGTTGTATGATACACTGCTGGATCCATCTTGCGATCGCCATCGAAGTCTGCGGCCACTGGGATATATTCACTGTTGCCTAATCCAAAATACAATGACTCTTGATAATTCGTGCTTGACTGTAATATATACCAATGTCCACCTGCTTTATGATAAATTGCAACATCACTTTTGGCATCGCCATCATACTCGCCAGGCGCAATCGTCCATACAGTTTCACCCGGAGGCTGACGCACAAAGCTGAGTAAAGAATGATCAGATGACTTGGCTATTCGCCATGTTCCACTATTGGAATCATTGGTCTTGTTCCAAATCACGAGATCACTTTTGCCATCCCCATCAAAATCGCAGGCCGGTGTTTTTGCTAGCATTGCCTCATTAAATCGGGCTAAGTAGGTCTGCACATTCCCTCCTACTTGAGTAAAGTTGCCGCCTATGTAGATTACGTTAGGCCGTGCTGCAATAGCATAGACGTAGTCATTTGCATTGGGATTCCACGGTGTTGCATTGCCTTGAGCATCTAGGGTGGCGATTTTCCCGCGTTCTCGTCCAGCAATGCTGCTGAAATATCCTGCCGCGTATGTTAGTGTATCTTGAAGCAGTAATTTAGTAATATAGCTAGAAGATGTAGGATTCCAGCCAGTTGCTGAGCCGCTGTCCATATCTAAGGCAGCTATGTAATACCTACTTTGGCCGCCAATCGTGTTAAAACTGCCGCCGGCATATATTGTGCTACCATTGATAGCGAGGGTATAAACAGAACTACTGGCATTTGGATCCCATGCTGAGGGTGCACCTGTGTTAATATCTACCGCGGCGATCCTATTTCTGGGCTGCTCTCCGACTGTTGTGAAATCACCAGCAATATACACAATATTATCACTCAAAGCGATAGAACGTACAATTCCATTGGCAGCAGGATTCCATGAAGTTGGATAGCCATAAATTGCGTTTAAGGCTGCGATGTACTTGCGTGATTGGCTTGCAATACTCGTAAAGTCGCCCCCTACATAAACAGTGTCGTTTTGAAAAGCAAGAGCCCGCACACTATTGCCAACAACATTGGCTTCCCAACCAGTCGCCAGGCCACTCGTTGTGTCAAGGGCAGCAAGCTTGTTGCGAGTTTGTGCACCGATGTTACTAAATTCGCCGGCAACATAAAGTGTATTCGCATCCAACACGAAAGCATATACAGTGTCATTTGCATTAGGGTTCCAAGACGTTGCGATTCCGGTGGTAGCATCTATGCTAGCAATGTATTTACGCACCTGGCCATTCATACAAGTGAATGAGCCGCCTGCATAGACAGATGTCTCATTGATTGCAAGAACATTGACGGTTCCACCAGCACTTGGATTCCAATCTGTCAGTCCGGATGCCAAATCAAATGCAGCCAGACCGTTTCTGGCTTGTCCAGCAATGTTCGTGAATTCCCCCGCTACGTATAAAATTCCATTGCTCAAGATTACATCATTCACGTAGCTATCAGCACTTGGATTCCAATCGGTAGCGAGCCCCGTTGTCGTATTGATCGCAGCAATGCGACTCCTGGATTGTCCACCAATGCTACTGAAAGATCCGCCGACGTAAACTGTGTTTCCAGCTAAAGCTAAAGCTCCGACTGAATTATTCGCATTCGGGTTCCAATCGGTGGCTAGGCCTGTTGTTGGGTCTAAACAAGCAATGCGGCTTCTGGATTGCCCTCCAATCGAGGTAAACGAACCGCCTACGTAAACGGCGTTGTCACCTAAAAGGATATTGCTAACGGCACTATTAGCTGTAGGGTTCCAACCTGCTATGGCAAGGCCTGTTGTCAAGTCCAATGCTGCAATATAATTTCTGGCTTCTCCGCCAATATTTGTGAAATAGCCCCCCACAAAGATCTTGCTTTCATGGATGGCTAAAGCATAGACTCGTTCATTCGAATTTGGATTCCAGTTGCTAGGAACGCCACTAGCAGAATCCAAGGCTGCAATGTATTTTCGTGGCTGCCCACTAATCGTGCTAAACAAACCGCCTGCATATACAATATTGTTGGCTAAAGCAAGCGTATAAACATCACTGCTGGCTTGTGGATTCCAGGCAGGATCAACGCTTCCATCAGCTAAAATATGGGCAAGATTTGATCTCGCAGCATTTCCAACTTTTGAAAAATATCCGCCAATGTACCAGCCATTGGACCCATCGGAGATGACTGAATAGATCGGGCCGTTCACTTTGGGAAAGGTAGGTTCGGGCAAACCAGTGGAACGATTGATTGGCACACCCGATCCCGTGCAAGGGCCTATATATGTAAAATCGCCGCCAATGTAAATCGTATTTCCATTGAGCAAGATGGCGTGGACAGCACCATTTGTGACCCACAGAGCAGGGTCTGGGATATCTGATAAAGCCCAAAGTGAATTGAATACAATGAAAATACAAAAAATGATCATTTTCGTTTTCATAAAAAGCCTCCTAAAATTAGTCTGATTCTGTTATTCTATTTTAGGTTGTAGATATAAATGCAGTGGCTCCAGGTCGCCTGGCAATGTTGCTTGAGATTCTATGCTTGCATCTGGCTGAGGACTCAACGGCTCAGGTGTATTTTCTTGATGGCTGGCGAGGCTATGGGCAGTGCGTGTATAGAGCATCTCGACCACTGGAGTGTACATGCTATTGCCAGGTGCTTGCCAAGTCTGGCTCATGCAGGTATTGTAATTGCTCATCGAGGTTAACCAGAACCAAACACCCGTACTTTTCTGCCACAGAGCAATATCAGCATGATCGTCACCATCAAAATCAGCAGGCACCGGAATCCAGTACGCTGAGCCACCTTTACCAAAGGTTTTACGGAGCACTGTATTGGTCTTGGATAACAAAACAAACCACTCGCCTGTTTGTTCGTTCCAAACCGCAAGATCAGCTTTACTGTCGGCATCAAAATCTGCTGGAACTGGCCTGAATTCTGCTTCTCCAGGTGCTCCCCAAGTTTTAGTCCAAGACTGTTGGTTGCTCTGAGAAGACAGTAAAATAAACCATTTGCCTGTGCTTTTCTGCCACACAGAAACATCGCATTTCCCATCCCCATCATAGTCAGCAGGGACTGGCAGGCAATCTTCACCTCCCCAACCAACATAGTTCAGGGAATAATTGGTGCCTGAGAGCAACATGTACCAGTGGCCGCCCATTTTATTATACACACAAGGATCGGCCTTTCCATCTCCATCATAATCACCTGCAACTGGGATATAATCACTATTTCCAACGCAAAAATAAAAAAATGATTGATATTTTTGGCTTGATTTCAAGACATACCAGTGACCTCCTGTCTTGTAGTATATACCTGGATCTGCTTTGCTATCTCCATCAAAATCAGCAGGTGTGATTATCCAGCTTGCTTCACCAGGAGGTTCTTTAACCACGCTGATATATCCATGATAATTCGACCCAGATTTCAAGATAAGCCAGATGCCACTTGTGATAGAATTAGTTTTATCCCAAATGCCGATATCTGCTTTATGATCACCATCAAAATCATAGGCTGGATTTTTCTGCAATCGTGCGATCACAAGATAGTCCAGTGAGTTTTGATAAAGTGCTTCTGGCAATAAAGCCCATCCTAATGCAATCGGAGGTGTATACCCATTTGGAATCAAGAACGCTGCCAATTTGTCCGCTGCTTCATCATTTCCGCCTGTGGTAATTGAACAATTCCAGGTACCATCATCTGCAATATTGGTCAACGGTGAAGCAGCGTAAGGCTTAATCCACCAGGAAAGATAATGGATATAGACAGCAATTTTATACTCCGATGGGATAACACCTGTCACTTTGCCTTGCAACACAGCAGGTGTCACACCATATTGTGGGATATAGGTGAATTCGATGAACACCTGCTCTGTTGCTAAACACGTTGATAATAAGATAAATAAGATATAAGGGAAATTTTTCATATCATCTCCTTTCCCAAAAAACTGAGAGATGCAAACAGACGATGTTTTAATGATAACACTAAAATATAGCGTTGTCAAGAAAAAAAATAAATTTTTGTAAATTTCCATTTTTTTCTTGACAAACTAAGGGGAAGCTACTATACTATAATAATCTATATTGCTTGTCCGACCATTCCATTGAAAAAAGCTATTCTTGATTTTAGAATAGGTTAGAAAGGAATTCAGATGTCAGAACTCGATTTTTTACAGTCTTCGTCTGAAGATTTTGATACTAAAGCTGGAATTCGATCTATCAAGATCGAAAATCTAGGCAAGCTCAGTGAAATTAGCGAAAAGACCATGATTCCGGTGACTCAATTGGTGAATTATGGGGTCAATATTCTTTGCCATTCTTTCTTTTATAGTGGCTTCTTTTCAGAAGCGTATATGGAGCTGAAGAAGAAGGCCCATCAGTATCCGAATAAGCCGCTACTCGAGTTTGATCTGATCCGAATAGCCTGTGAAATTTTGGCACATATACTTCACACTGGAATATATGATCAACTCGTACAGTTGAGCGATAAATCTGCAGAATATAGACAACGTCTTACGCTGCAACGCTGTGTGATAGAAGCATTGCGCCAGGCATTAGCTGATCCTGCTTTACTTAGAAACATTATAGATAATTTAAATAAACCAAATTAAAAAAATACCCAAAAAGTGACTGGGAAGCTTTTTAGGAGAAAAGCCATGGCTAAGTTATTGGAGGAAATGAGTGAACCTTTATCCCATACAAAACCTGTCCCAATCAAGAAACTAGCCCAAATTCCAAGAAGCATCATGATTGTCGCCGTGATTCTAGTTGTATCCATTGCGCTTTCTATTTTGATGCACCGACTATTGGCTAAAAATGCATTACCTTGGCTACACCAAGTATCCGACAATTCACTCTTGACACACAGTCAATTACGGATTCAATCCCCAACTCATGGCCAGCTCATCCCAAAAGACCAAGTTTCGATTCAAGGT
The DNA here is from genome assembly GCA_022710345.1 of Planctomycetota bacterium. Lineage (GTDB taxonomy): Bacteria > Planctomycetota > Uabimicrobiia > Uabimicrobiales > JABWCH01 > JAKLHB01. The sequence goes on along the minus strand of JAKLHB010000227.1, from coordinate 3,035 downwards.
ATCACGGCACTTTCTTCTCCAAAATCTTATACTTATTGCATCATTATTACTGTCCAAAAAACCATGGATTATTTTATTTACCCCTTACAATGCAATGAAAAAATCCTGATTGGAGATGTCCAACTCGGTGGTTCAACGCTTGGTAAGGGCGAATCTTATTCTTTGCAAATCATTGCAACAAAAAGTGCAATATTAATACCACAAAAGCTTCCTAGCCAATTAACACCACAGCACTATCAGCAGATTATCGCTAATTCAATCATCAGCGAAAGAATCATGATCGAACGCCTCTAATCAATAGGTAATTTTAGAAAGGCAAAAATATGAAAATAAGCTTTACCATTCTATTTTTGATGCTTTTCCTACAATTTGCCTTTGGTCAAACTGAGCCCACTTCAGATGAAAGCTTTATTGTGATCACAATACCTCAAGACAACGCAACAGTAGGATGGAGGCCAGTGATCGAAGGAAAGCTTAAAGAGAGCAAAAAACTTAACGTGTATGTCCTAATCAGATCACAAGATATTCCCAATGATATTTGGGTCCAACCCATACCAACCATTAGCAAAAATCCAGGCGATAAGCAGCATCCTTACAAATTCAAAACCAAAGCCTATGTTGGCCGGGATGGGATGGATGGTGGCATCACCTTTGAGATTGTTGCGGTTGTTACCAAAAAAAAGCTCACAGAAGGACAAAAGCTCAGCGCATGGAATGAGGCAGATCCTGAATACCAAAGTGATGCTGTGGAAGTGGTCCGAAAAGGCAATTAAGCTCAGCCAACTATAAGAACGCACGCTGTTATAAATCAATTGGCTTAGGTAATTGGCCAAAAGTCTTTGTCCTATCCGGTAGCAAATGATTTTTCTAATGTTACGCCGATAGTTGTAACTCCGATTACTGTAAGGGCGACCGGCTGGTCACCCTAATGCGCGTTGCATTTTGCTATGCCCACATAACACCAATGTTATGCTGGTTTCGCCCGATGCTTTCTAACTCTTACTTACAACTATTTTACAGCCTCACTTATCTTTGCAATTGATATCGTTCTGGAAAAATTCTACTTTTCTAACGCAGCAACAAGAAAAGGAAGCCTTTATGAAATCATTCATCATTGCACTATGCATGCTAGGTTTAGCCTGGGCACAGGTTCCAAGTGCTAGTATTATCTTCACATCAGTGCCTAAGTATGGTACGTGGGGAGAGCCGTTAAAAGGCAAAGTCATTGATGCAGCACCTGAGCAGCATAATGTAGCTGTCTATATCTTAGTAGGCAATGGTTGGTGGACAAAGCCAGCGTGGGATCAGCCGCTCACACACATCCAAGCCAATGGCACTTTTCAAACCGAAATTACCACAGGTGGCAATGATCATCTTGCAGTGAAGATCGCTGCATTCCTTGTACGTAGCGAATATCAGCCGCCTCTCATGTCTGGTGGGCCAGAGCTACCGCAAGCACTTTATCAAAACGCAGTGGCGCATGTTGTTGTTGTGAGAAATCCTGATGTTCCTGCCAGAATCATTCATTTTGCAGCATACGACTGGACTGTAAAATCCAGCCTCATTCCAGTTGGTCCTGGCCCAAACCTTTTTAGCGACAGTTTGCAGAACGTTTGGGTAGATGGACAAGGTTATCTGCACCTCAAAATTACGAAACAAAGCGATGGAAAGTGGTATTGCGCTGAGATTGTTGGAACCCAAAGCCTTGGATATGGAACGTATTCCTTTGATTTGCTAGATACCAAACAACTTTCAGATCCCAATGTGGTATTGGGATTGTTCACCTGGAGCGATGATCCTGGGCCTCAGCAAAATCATCGAGAAATTGATGTGGAAGTTTCACAATGGGCAATTCCAGGCAATCCCAATACCCAATTTGTGGTGCAGCCATGGCAAGTACCTGCAAATATGATGAGATTTGACATTCACCTAGATCGGCCTTCTCTCCACACATTTCATTGGCGAAATGATAGCATTTCCTTTATGACCAAGCAGAATGAATCTGTTGTCAAATTCTGGCGCTACACAGGGACTTCCATACCAACACCAGGAATAGAAAATCCAAGGTTAAACCTCTGGATTTTCCAAAATACCCCAAGCCAAGAAATTGAAGTGGTGATCCGCAATTTTACTTTTACTCCACCCAAAAATAGATAGCGCATTTCATAACATTTGCAATAAAGATTGCCTATTCAAAATGCGCGTTGAATAGGCAATACATCCTATTAAAAATGCGCGTTGAATAGGCAATACATCCTATTAAAAATGCGCGTTGAATTTGATAAAATACTATTTTTTTATTGAGTCTCAATTGAACATACCTAGCAGATGATTTTTATTCCAGCGCTGTTCATTCATTGAAATGGCGTTGTTTATTCATTCGTGCGGATATTGTGCTTCTCGAGTTCCTCTTGTACATTAAGCTGGAATCCAGACGACGCAACGAATGCGGCATACAGATGCGTCAAACCATAAGCGCGTTGTAAGGCCTGCAGGGCCTGGATGAAATGTTGGGCTTGGGACATGGTGACTTTTTTCTTTTGGTCTTTGACTTCCACAGCCAGCATACTTTTATAGGGTGCTTTGGGAGAGGCGGCGTTGGCAGCACCAACTGCGGGGGAATTCGCAGGTGCTGGGCCAGCATCGCCTGAAACAGAGATTTGAGAAACGGATGTCGTAGGTGTAGAAGTTTGGCTGAGATCTACAGTAGTTGCAGGGCCTACATCTTTGGCAGAAGTTAGGGTTTGAGCCACGTCTGTGGCCTGGCCTGCATCTTTTGCAAAAGACTGACTTCCAGCCGCATCGGCCTGGCCTATAACTCCAGCAGATTGCTTGGTTCCAGCCATGTCGGCCTGGCCTATGGTTCCAGCCCCATTTATGACCTGCCCTGTATCTTCGGTAAGTGCCAACACCACTTCTGGAATCTCCGCCAGTGGGACTTTGGCAGGGTCGAGATCTACGACGAGGTCTAATTCGTAGGACGATTGCGTGATGGGGTCAACGACCTTGAGGTTGTGGATGTCGCCGGCAATGGG
>JAKLHB010000226.1 GCA_022710345.1 Planctomycetota bacterium | reverse complement strand
TCTGGATAGATCCTCAACTCATTTCTTCTGGAAGGGCCGTAAAATCAAGTTTTCGGTTTTATAAACCGAAAGACCTCCTATAATGCAGCAAGGTAAAAATCGAATCATCAATCAAAAGAATCTTCTTAGCCACTTACAGTCCTGCCTTTCAAGATAGAAAAGGACGAAAGCCAAAAGAATGTTCGAATGTCTGCTATAATAACATAGCAAAGCAAACTTGGCAAGAAAAATTTTCTTTGAAAAGACTATTCTATGGAAATTTATCTCAAAAAGTTTGTACAATATTGAAAAAGATACCTGATAGCCATTTTTTTTGAGGAGGCAGTGCGTTGAAATTTCAATTGCACTGGAATATTATGTCCAAGTTTTTTTGTTATAGCATCGTTGCATTAGTTATTTTGATCCTTGGTTGCAGTAGCACAGAAACTGCTGAAACAAAACAAGATCAAAAAATGCTTGAAAAACCTGTAGAAACTACAATTGCACAACAAGAAGTAACAGGGCAAATGGAACATGGAGCTCCTCTTTTGCCAGCGCCTTCTGCGGAAGTTGCAAGCAAGCCTAGCATGGAAATTCGGCTTTGGTATTGGGGAGCATGGGAAGCACATTTGAGCCCAACAGGCTTTCCATATTTGTTAGCTTTTCTTCAACATCAACGTACCCCACACAGTTGTCTTTGCGCTACCGGAGACCTTTTTTCTGGAGAAGAAGTAAATGACCATTTTGTGCTACAAGCATTGAATTTGCTAGGGCTGCAAGTGACCGCTATCAGCAATCTAGAATTAAACTATGGGCGCAAAATCAAGGATAAGTTAAGCAGCGCCTCATTTCATACGCTCAGCGCTAATGTTTATGAAGGAAAAGAACGGCTGTTTCCAGCCTTGCATATCCAGGAGATAGCAGGCGCTAGGGTATGTTTTATTGGTCTAACGACTGAAGATGCAGCAATCCAGGTATCACCAGAAAAAATTAAAGGTCTCACATTTAGAGACCCAATTTACGAAGTTCAACAGTGTGTTGCTGAAGTGCAAGGAAAAGCAGACATCATCATAGTATTGAGCAATATGCGCCATGAAAAAGATGTAGAATTAGCCACTGCTTGCCCTAAAATTCATGGAATTTTTGGAAGATACGATGTTAATCCAGAAAATCTGCGTGTCAAAATTGGCAATGTATGGATCACACGCATCCATCATAAACAAGGGATTGAAATTGGCGAGGTTACTGTACACAAAGAAAATGGGATATGGAAAATCCAAGAGCCAAAGATTTATTCACTCAACCCAGATACTGCCATGCCGCCAACCATACCAGCCATCAGCCAATTTAGCCTAGTGCCAGACCCTAAAGGAGTGGAGTTTATACAAGCATGGCAGTCAAAGCAACAGCATTTATCAGAAGTGTTAGGGAATGTTGAGGAAACTTTAGTTGGTGAATATCAAATTGTACGGCAAGAAGAGACAAATCTAGGAAATTTGATCGCTGATATTTTATTAGAAGCTTCGAAAGATGCTGATATTGCATTTGTAAATAGTGGCTGCATTCGAAGTTCTATTCCTCAAGGCACACTCACTCGAGGAGTGCTCTTCACCACACTTCCTTATAACAACCAGGTTAAGATAATATTGGTGAACGGACAAACCATTCATGATATTTTAGAAAATGCTGTTGCACAATATGAAAAAGTGTCTGGAGCATTCTTACAAGTCGCTGGCATAACCTTTAGTTTTGATCCATCAAAAGAGCAATTCAATCGAGTGGAAGAAATCAAAATCCAAGGTGAACCTCTGGACCTGACGAAAGAATATCGTCTTGTCACATTAGAATATCTAATTCAAGGAGGAGATGACTATATTATGCTCAAAGATAAGCCTATTGTATATACGTTCCCTGAATCCCTCCAAGAATTAGTGGTCAACTATGTCAAAGCTCATTCGCCAATCCATGCAAGTTGCGAAGGAAGGATCACGAAAATCAAATAATTTATTTTCTCCCACGTTTCATGGTGTTCATACTTCTAGTTTTGCCTTTAGGAATTGAAACTGTTCCACTTTCCATCGCTTGATTTCTCAATTGATAGATATTCTGCAGATCCAACAATTCTTTGCCTTCGGAGTCCATTGAATATACAATTTTTCCTTTTTGCATCCATTCTAGTAGCAAAGATTCTTCGATCTGCAGAATTCCCAATGCTTCTTCAATGGTAATCCATTGAGTTTCCTGTGTTTCAGTTCTAGCATTTACTTTGGAATGTATTTCTTTTTTGTCCACAGGAACTTCAACAGGAGTTTTAGTGATAATAGTAGGCTCGCGGGCAATTGGTTTAAGTCTAAACATACCTGTTTTTTGCAGAGGTAGTTTTGCTAGCTCTAACTTCCGCGTTGTGGCTGCTTTTGTCAAATTTGGTTTAGATGTCGTTGCAGAGATATGCGTGATTTCTTGTTGAAGTTTAGCTAAAGTTTCTGGAGATAATTGTGTTCTTTGGGTTTTTGTTCCTTTGGGATATAGCTCTTGTTTTTTGGATTTTTCTAGCTCTTGAGATGCAGCACTTAGGGGGGATTCTGTTTTTGGGATGCTTACCTCAGGATGCTCTGCTTCTTTAGTCCCAGCAGGTTCTTGAATTCTAAGCTCTTTAGCTGCTAACGATAAAACTGTCTCGCGATCTATCCTAGAAGTCGGTGCAGCAGCAATACCATCCTCTAACTCAGTGATCATCGCAATTTTGGGCAATGAAGGTGGCTCGCTATCATCTAGTAAATCAGGCTCTCCCTCAATTAAAAGAGGGAGGATAGTCGTTTCGCTGATTTCGCCCTGTGGCACTATTGCCCTTTTTTGCGGGACATTGGATTCCGAAACATTAGAAATATAAACTGAAGTAGCTGCTTCAGTTATATCTTGTGGCATTGGCAGGATTGGGGAGGAATTTTGCGTATCTATTTCCATGCTAGGTGTTTTTGCATCTACTGGTCTATTTAGAGATTGTTGGAGAAGCTCATTCAACCGCTCATTTTCTTTTCTAAGAGTCGCTATTGTCCAACGGAATAAAGAAAGCTCTCTCAATTCTTCTAATAAAGCATTCCCCACAGACCTTAGTCCAATGATTTTTTCTTGCAAATCCACTACCAAATCTTCAGCGGGAAATAGTTGAACTAATTTTTTACTGAATAACTCTAGTTCGTTCATCTGTTTTTGTAAATTTTTTGCGATTTGCGGGTCATGGATTGCCATGTTGCATCCCAGCCATGATCAAAAATCTAATGGCCGAGCCTCCTGGTCCAAGAAGACAAAGATCAAACGTTCATACTGTTTATTTTCTCAGAATCCTACTCCAAGTCAAGCAAGATTTTTTATAGATTTTTGCAGCAAGACTTATGATCTCAGTTACATCAGTAGCCAAGTAATAAAATTAACTTCTTGATATACTTAATTTTATAAAATATTTTATAAAATTTCTCTTCGCAAAATAAAATTGATTGGATTCAAACATTGACAAAATTTCTTCAAATCAGATAATACTATGGGAAAAAAACTGAGTTTCCAAAAACTAGCTACAATTTTCTCAATTTTTTTATAACGGATTTTTGGGAGCCAAGATATCAGCCGTTGTGGAGTTCACCAAAAACGTTATACTCAAAATTTTTATTTTATAATTTGTAAAACCTTCATAAGGAAAAGCAATGCTACGATTTTTACAAATGAGCTGTTGGATTGGATTAGCTTTATTTTGTTTAGTTCGGCTGAGTGGACCCAATGATTTTTTTGATGGTGACCAATCCAAACAAGTTGGTTATATTTTAGATATTTTGCATCATGATCATTGGGCAATTCAATATGAAACTAATGGAGATATTGCGACAAAGCCACCATTATATAATTGGTGCGCAGCGAGTTTAGCAAAAATATGGGGGAATGCACCGCTTTGGATCATCAAACTGCCTAGTTTGTTAGCAGGGCTTGGGCTTTTATGGATTATTTACCTGCTTGCTCGTAAATTCTTTGACGAGTCCATTGCTTGTTGGTCTGTAATTGTAGCCATGAGTGCGCACCATATTTTAAAGCTGGCGTGGTTTGCCAGAACAGATATGCTGATGGTCTTTGGCGTTTATTTAGCAATTGCTGTTACTTTGTTATATCGTTTTTCGATTCTAAAATCAGTGATCATTGGAGTTATTTTAGGCCTCGATTTTTTAGCTAAAGGGCCAGTAGGGCCAATCTTATACTTAATTTGGCTAGTTTTATGGTCATGGTATGAAGGCCAGCTTCAATGGAAGTATTTGGTCCGCTTTTTACCTGGGCTTTGCTTGTTTATAGGAATTGTAGCAACATGGTTATTCATTGTGTGGCAAGACCCTCAATTCTATGAAGCTGTGATTAAGGAAGAGTTAGGATCGAGGTTTCAAGTGATGGGGGACCGCAGCAAGCCTTGGCACTATTATTTGCCTAAGATTATTGGCAGAGTTGCGCCTTGGTCATTGGTCGCCTTGATCACAGTAATCACGATGCGACGACATAGCCTATGGCCGGTGATACGTAAGTTGGGACTCTGGGCAGTGGCTTTTTTTGTATTTTTTAGCTTACTTCCTGGCAAACGTCATGATCTGCTATTGCCTGTGTATCCACCTATTTTTATTTTAGCAGGCTTGGGGATTGCCCATTTTTGCCTGCAATATACCAATTTTAGCCCAATACCACAATGGATATTGAGAGGAAAGTATGCATTGAGTGCCTTGATTATTTTGATTACGATGAGTGGGCTGTCCATTGCGGCTGAACTTTCAATTCCTTTGATTATCATTGCGTTGCTAGTTATAGGTTTAACTTTTGTAATGATCTGCTGCAATCCACCTCTTCCAAAATTGATTTTGATGCTATGTTTTTGCATTTTGCTTTTGAATGGTGCTTATGCACATGGACTATGGAATCCACATAACCTGCAAGCTTATACCAAAATGCAAAAATTTTTAGCTCCCGTGGCCAAAGCCTCTTCCAATGAAGTGATGATTTGGAAAGCGTATCCACTATTTTCTTATGAATTGCGCCAGCACCGATATGAATCTGCTTTACTTGCAGAATATCGGGAAACTCCTCCCAAATGGCTTATTGCGGAGAAAGCATACTTGGATTCATTGCAAAAAGCTACGGGATGGGAATGGGAAGAATTAGATTCATTGACTATTCCCGGCGAGCACGTGGATGTGCGATTGTTAAAAATTCGTTCTGCTAAAAAGGATTCGGAACATGAGTGAAAATGCAAGCAATCCAGAAGAACCTGTTCAAAACTTACCCAAAACTGAAACATCGGTTGCACCATCGGAAATAACCCCAGCCGCAGTTGTGCCAGCAACCTCAGCCGCGACACCAGCAACCTCAGCCGCGATGCCAGCAGCCTCAGCCGCGATGCCAGCAGCCTCAGCCGCGATGCCAGCAGCCTCAGCCGCGATGCCAGCAACCACGACAGCCTCAGCCGTGGTGCCAGCAACCTCAGCCGCGATGCCAGCAACCACGACAGCCTCAGCCGTGGTGCCAGCAACCTCAACCGCGGTTGTGGTTGCTGCTCCAAAACGCACAGTTGGGCAACATATTTGGCATTTTACAAAACACGCATTTCGGGGTTTAGGTCGGATGATCCAACATCTTCCGAAGTTATACCAAAGTTTCTGCTCTGCTGGCAACTGTTTGGGAGATTTTTGGGTCACACACCAAATTCTGCTTCGTAAGATACTATTCTGCCTCTTTATTCTTGCTCTTTTATTTGGGCTTTACTGGATTCATGAACGGCGAAAAGAAATTCAATTTGCACAAGCTATGCAAGGCATGATTTTAGATGCCGAGGCCATGTTTATGAATGCCCAATACGAAAATGCCCAACAATTGTACGAACAAGCGCACCAACAAATTCACGAACCCATTACATTAGCTTTTTTAACCACAAGATTAGCGTTGTCCAAAAGTCTTCAACAATTTAAAGCAGCAATTTACCAAGGGAACCTCGATGAAGTAGATCGCTGGCAAAGTGGAAATTATGCACTGCCAGACGAAGCTTCTGCTGCTATCTTTGAAGCCCATTGCCAAAATTTCTCCAGGCAAATTGAAAAACTACGGCAATATCAAAAAAATGCAGTCGAAATTCTACGGCTTTTGAAACAAGGTATGATGACAGAAGCCGATGTATTGTTGCAACAAAACTTGCAAATGGCGAAACGTGTAGAAAAATCATTGGCTCCTTTGAGAAATGAGATGCTCAAAGGCATAGCAGACGGATATCCTGGAATGCTTCTTTTATCTTGGAAATATAAAGATGCCCTACAATTGCAACAATCCGATTTTGTACAAGCCATTGGCAAAGATAGCGCAGCAAAGCAGAGCAATGCAGAAAAGTTACTGGCTCAACATCAATTGGAAATCGCCCAAATTTTAGTACAATTGCTATCTTCACAAGAAAAATATTCTCTCAGCCAGTATTGCCTGGCAGGGTTAGAAACATTTCCAAAAGATGTGCAATTGCAGCGCATGGAAATCGCCATTCAATTCAATCCATGCATGAGTGATGCATATCAGCAAAAAGCCAATTTACTACGTCAGGCAAAAAAATATGCAGATGCGCAGTTGAATTATGAAAACGCGCGCACAACATATCAAGCACAAATGCTGCAAGAGCAAGGATGGTGCGCATTAGAAAGCCGTAATCTTCCTGAAGCTATATCAGCCTGGAACAAAGCCATTATCTCCTGGCCAAAATTGAATGAAGCACATCATTCCTTAGCTTTGATCTATTTTGCATTAGGGCATACCAGCAAAGCAATAGAACACACGGATGCAATCTTGCCTCAAGATCGTGTAGGAACTACCAGTGAATGGATTAAGCTATGGGCATCAGGCCAGGGAAGTGCTGAGGCTCGGCCTGAAACTAGCCAAATATCAGGCTTAGCAAAAGCGTATTTGCTTTTAGGCTATGCTACCATGCTGCAGCAATCAGGAAAATACGAACAAAGCCTGGCAATTTTGTCCGAGTGTGAAACTTTATGGACATCCGAAAATATAATGCCTTGGGAAGTTTTACTTCGCAAGGCATTGGTATACGAGCAAATGGGTGATTCTAACAAAGCCCAGGAATCCATTGGCCCTTTATCACAATCATCTGAGCCGTTGGCAATCTTTTGTTATTGCCTATACCTGCAGCGAAAAGAACAACTGCAAATTTCCCAAATCCAGCAATTGCCTGAGGCTTGGCAAACGCTATGGCAAACCTGGACAAGCAGCAATGCGATACAACCAACGAAAGGATAATTATCAAATTTCTTTGATTTTGCCTTTGCTTGCAAGAAATTTTTGCAATGGTTGGATCATCCGAGCTTTCATTTTAGGGCTATAGAAATCTTTATTAAATCCAGGAATTTTGTGCAGAATATCAAAGATAAAATTGGTCAACACGACTTTCCAACTAGACTGCGGAAAGTCGTATATTTTGTTTTTCTTGTAAAAGCGATGGTCGGCTTGAAATACAAATTTAAGCCTTGTCCAAATTTCATCACGTAGGAGTTTCATGCCAGCAATGCTTCGAAATGTGCTTGGTTTATGGTAGTTTTGCTCACTATAGCGCACAGCAGTTTGAGCGAAAGTATCCAATGCTATGTTCAAGGCATCAGCGCTAGACATAGCATCATCACTGAGCACACCTATTAAATTCGCGCCTTCTAGCTCTGTATACGCTGCTAGAATATCTTGCAAGATTGGCAATTGAAGGTATGGGCCGCTGATGATAAAACCCAGTTGTTTGCCATATAATGTCGGTGTGTGATTTCGGAAAAACCTGCGATCAAAAAATTGTTTCCATTGCCAGGATAGATAGCGATCTTTGATGGATCCTGCATAAAGCAAGATGTCAGCTTCCATAAGCTCTTGTAGATAAAATGGGACAAACGGATCAGGATACCAGCAACGGTTGTCTTCTGCACAATGAATGCAGCCAATGCAGCCGCCTTGTATCTGGATTTGGCTAAATTCTATGATTTGTACATCCCCTGAAAAATTCTGAGATAAACGTTGGATCATGGCTTTGAGATTGCCTTGGGATGGATCATCTACTACAA
>JAKLHB010000225.1 GCA_022710345.1 Planctomycetota bacterium | reverse complement strand
GCTGCTTCCTGGGGTTGCACTTGTGGTAGTGCCTGGAGTCGCACTTTCAGTGCTGCTTCCTGGGGTCGGGCTTGTGGTAGTGCCTGGAGTCGCACTTTCAGTGCTGCTTCCTGGGGTCGGGCTTGTGGTAGTGCCTGGGGTCGCACTCGTGGTAGTGCCTGGAGTCTCGCTTTCAGTGCTGCTTCCTGGGGTCGGGCTTGTGGTAGTGCCCGAGTTCGCGCTCGTGGTAGTGCCTGGGGTCTCGCTTTCAATGCTGCTTCCTGAGTTCGGGCTTGCTGTGATTTCCCATTGAAACGAAGCGACCAAAAGGCCGTTTTGGACTAAGGCATGGGAACCAATTTCCCAAGAATTTTTGTACAAAAATAACTGTGGAACTCCATCCACGGTTTGGATTTTCCAACTCATGGTTTGGGCTTGAGCAAGGGGAAAAAGCATGATGAAGCAGGCTAAAATAGAGTGGATCAGAGGGTATTTTATTTGCATGGGCATATCCTCATTCTAAGATTACAAACGGCACCTGGTCTTCTTGCCATTCAACTGTATTTTCCAGGCGATAGGTAAAGCGATACACAGGCTGGCCCTGGAAATCGTATTGCAGCATGAAGCTAATTTTATATTGCTGCTGCTGGGGGTTCAACTGGATTTTTTGCGTGGTATTTTGATAGACCCATTCTGTGTTCATGCTGGTTTGGGGATGTTTTGCCCAGAAACTGGCCGGGACCTCCAGGCAAATTTCATACTGCTCGCCAATGCGCATCTCCTGAATCTGCTGGTCTGTGATTTTCAGAGTGCCCTGGACTTGCAGGAGCTCAACATTGGAAAAGCCTAGACTGGCGGAATCCCATTCCAAAATCACAGGCAAGCCCTGGTTGAGCAATTGTTTCAAAAGGCTCCATTCGCTGGTCTCACAACGCACCAGGCACACCAATTGGTCTGCACTTTGGATGACCTGGAGTTTTGCCGAAGAAGTGGCTGCAGGGAGATTGGCAAACTTGATCTTTTTCACTGGCTTAAATCCTGCCTCAACCTCGGCCTGGATTGCATATTTTTCCTTAAGCCAGGCTTTGAGCCAACGTTGTTTATCCGCAGATAGATCAAAATCCTGCAATGGCACAACAAGATACAGCATGCTTTGGCCATTGGGCACAGTCCATAGTGTGGCTTTACCCTGGTCAGGCAATGCCCAACGCATGAATTTGGGCAAATGGTATGCCTTGTTTTCCCAATACGACACCACACAAACAAAGTCTTCATTTTCAACAGGCAGGGTCACGCACGCACGGAGCTTTTTACCTAGGTCAGCGGCTATGGTTTGAAATTGATCCTTTTGGATTGTGTCTGTTTTGCTGATTTCAGCTAAGCCATGCAGCCAATGGCAATACTGGATGGCCAGCAGTTGATCCTGCAATTCTTTGCGTGCGAGGAATCCTTGGGTATGAAGCTCTGCCTTTGTTTTCACGATCTTCAAAAATCGGGTATCCCACGTTGGCTCATGGATTGCCAAAAGGCTATGGCGCATGTTCAGGCAATAGATGCTTTGATCTGGATTGGTGATCCAGGTTTTGGCATTGCCAGCGAGAATTTGGGCAATGACTTTAGGCCCATGAGGATGGGGCAGTTTGACCTTGGAGCATTCGAGCTGCAACCGATTGAGGCCCAAGGTATGTTCCATTTGCAGGCTCATCTGGTTCGCTGAGGTGAGAACCATCGAGCGCTGGAATCCAGAACCACTGGGCAAGAAAATTGTCTTTTCCTGAGCAGAAATCGCAATCGTGGACTGGGGCATGTCATCTGCATCATTCGCAGAATCTTCTAATGATGCTTCCCAATTTCCATTGGATTCTGCAACGCAAACAGTGCGTGGCCGTTGCATGGAAAGTTGATCAAAATACACAAACGTAAGGCCCAATTCCGTGCATTTGACGGAATCTTCTTTTACGATCATGCCTTTGCCTGATTTGGAAAACACAGACTTAGGCTGTGCATCTGACCAGGAATAGGCCTGGACCGCGATGGTACAATCTTTGCCCAATATATTGTACTCTCGTCGTTTTTCTTTGGACGTGGTCTCAATCCAGCAAATTCCTTGGTCCCCGACCATAACTTCCACAATCGCCTGATCTGCCCGTGCAGCATAGAATAAAACAGGCTCTTGCATCCACGCCCATTGCAACAAGAAAACGAAAATCCAATCATCAGAGAAAAACGCATATCATGACCCTTTAAAAAACAGTAGCCATTGTTGAGGAAAGCTCAATGACTACTGTTTTGTGTATCGAAAAAATAGAATAAGACAGGCTCTTGCATCCACGCCCATTGCAACAAGAAAACGAAAATCCAATCATCAGAGAAAAACGCATATCATGCTCCTTTACAAAACAGTAGCCATTGTTGAGGAAAGCTCAATGACTACTGTTTTGTGTATCGAAATGACGTATGAGCAAAAAGGCTATTTCTTCACAAAATCAGCGTTGCTCACGTTCAGAATCAAGCCGCCTGGGCCTTTACGCAAATCCGGCTCTTCATTCCGATAATAATAGCGACGACGGGGTGCTTTTGAGTATTCTGCCACAATTTCGCAGCGAATTGGCTTGTCATCCTTTGCCACCAGCCAGCATAAATCGGTCTTTTTCGAATCCGCATCGGCACGCATGGCAAATGTACGGTCTCCATGAGTCAATTTGATGGTAACGTGCTTGGGCTGATCTTTGGCAGCAACCATGCTTTCGACTTCTTCAGGCTTTTCTTCTTCTTCAGATGCAAAGAGCAGTTCAGTCAAATTGACTTCCATCACTTCCACGCCTAGCTTTTCTGGCTGATAGGATATGATTACTTCTCCAGTCGGCTTCTCAATGGTTTGTTCGGCTGTTTTCAAAGTTTTGATGTACCTGCCTTGCTGGATGCTGATTTCCAGGTGATATTTTACTTTGTCCGGACCGTTTGCTGTGGCAAAGTAGATGGGCGGATTCCCATTTTCAAGAGGCATTCGCAGAAGTTGCTTTTTATCAGCCGCAAATAGGATTTCCTTGATCGTGTCTTTATAATTAAAAACATATTTGAGTTCAGTCATGGAAAATGGTTGTGGATCAAGGTTTGCAAAGCAATAAATCTTGAGTGCATTGAAGAATTGGTCACGGGTTACTTCCGTGAACATGACTTTTTTGTATTGTTCTGACACTTGTCCCACATTGATAAATCCGCCAATTTTATCACTATTTTGAATGCGGGTCCTACCTAAATAGGTGAATTGCATTTTTCCAGTTTTGGATTGCTTCACATCTTTAATGGCAAGGCTAAAGCTGAATCCGCCTATCCAATCTGTTTGGGGATTGATAGCAGAAGTTTCGGCCGGCTTTTCGCCTCCTTCTGGTAGCTTTTTGTTGAAAACAGCCTCTGTGATTTTGGTCAAAATGTTTTCTTCAATGAGCTTCACTAAACGCTTGCCTTCTTCTGTACTTTCAGACGGTCTGGGATTCCACTCAATTTTGACATCTGTATTTTCAACTAAACTATCCCGAACGCTTTTATAGCTGGCTTCTGCATCTACTTTGAACCACCATTTGTTTAAGGTGAGTTTGGCTTTGCTGTCTGTAGAAAAATGATTGTAAACGCTATCCCAGGTCCCAGTGACTTTGCATTGGATGTATGGAGTCAATCCTTCGTAGGTATAATCAAAGTTGATTCCAATTCCGGCTGTGCCTTGCAACATGCTTTGATATACGGCTGCACCTTCGGGTGTAACAAAGATGGAAAATGGCATCACTGCACCAGGGAATCTGGTCGCTTCTCCATTGCCCAAAACTTCAGTGACAATCCAGTTGTCCGCATCTTTGGCTTTTCCAGAAAATAGCGTCACCTGGGAAGATTTAATGGGGATTATCCCTAATTTGATAGCGGCTGCTGGCAGATTGACTTTTTTGGCAATTGCATCACAGGCCAATTTGATCATCTGATCAGGCAATGCCAGTTGCACACCAAAGTTGATGATCCCTCCTTGGACTAACTTTTCTTGTTTGGTATCAAAATTGTATTTGGTGAATTGGAACATGGGCACATCTTTCATATCTCCTATCAACTGCGTAGCTAAACGCGGCCGATTTGGGAAATAGTAGAATTGGAAGCGATCATCGCAGTCTGGGACTACTGTAATCGTTTCTTTAGCGCCGGCTTCGTTCACCAATTCCAGATCAATTTGCTTATCACCAAGCAATGGCTGAGCATTGATATTGATCAAGCACACCAGCCCAACCAGCCAAATGAATGAAAGAAAAAATCTAGGATTCATAGAAAAGACCTTTCTCATCAGAAAATCTTAGATAATCATTAAATATCCAATTTATTAAATTACTGAAAATTACTCAATTCGATTACGGAATCTGAAAACAATCCACCTGGATCACAGCGCAGGAACGAATTGCTTTGGGCATGGAAGAAGGAGAAGGATTCCATTTCCAGATCAAGTGTCCTTGTTTTTGCTCAGGGATCAAGTGTCCTAAGATTAAGGACGACCAAAGCATGGATTGTTGGATTTTGGGAATCCCGTCAGATTCCAACCATTGGCTTACTTCTATGAGCTCAAAATGATTTTGAGGATGCTGTTTTTGCACACGCTGGATTGCCGCAAATAAAGGCACCTCAAGGTCTTGGGCAACATAATAGAACTCGACACAGACCCAAACCAAAAAATCACCAGGCATGAAATGATGATCGCTCTTGCGCAGCTCTTTTTGGAACACATACGGATCATTGGTATTGGCCGCAATCTGGTCCAATAAGATGGCAGCTCCTTTTTGGGGAACATGCCAGCATGCAATTTCCACAGCCTCGACCTTGGCCAATCGCAATGGCTTTAAAATCCCGGGTTGGGGAATTGGCCTAGATTGTGGATCTGGCTTGGCTTCTGGTTTGGCTTGCGTATCTGGTTTTGCTTGCGCCTCTGGCTTTGCTTGCGTATCTGGTTTGGCTTCTGGCTTTGCTTGCGCATCTGGTTTGGCTTCTGGCAAGGGCGATTGTTCTAACTTTGTTTTAGAAAATTGTGCGGACAGTACATAGCAATGCTCCGAAGCAATGACTTCAGCAATGCCCTGGCCTGGATCAAAGCGTTTTTGGATCGGGACCACCACTCGTTCGTCTGTTTCTTGGGCAATCCAATAATCGAAATCTTTCCCAATCAACCAGACAGGTCCTGGCTTGGGTTGGTATTCTGCCACAACATCCACAACATCCTGGACCTTCAAATGAGCCACTAAAATTTGCAATGCTTTTTCAGACAAACCCAGGCAGCCGAATGTCTCCAAATATTCTACCTTTTTTTTCTTCCAAATTCCAGAAAATTGAGCCTGATTGGTGAGCAACAAACCACCTTTGCCACGAATTTTTTGCAACATCGCTGGTTTGCCATCCTGAGCTAACAATCTGATTCCCAATGCATTTGGCTTTTCGATGATCTCAGCAACCACATATTTTCCATAAATCGGAAATGCTGAAAGCCAGGGTTGACATACTACATCTTTGGAATGAGTAGATGCAATGGTACAATCTGCTTTTTCTGTGAGCAAAGAATATACCACTTCCCCTGATTTCCCAGGCTCCATAGCTACTACCAAAACTAATTCTTGTCCATTTAAAGAAATTAAAAAAATTAAAGAAAAAAATAAAATAATGATTTTCAAATTAAATCTCCTGAATATAGAACGTTCGTATAAGATATGCATGCCTGCAAACAAATTTTTTTGCCGCGAAGCGGTTTGGGAATAAAACCTGGGGTTTTGCACCGGCTTTATCCCCATGCTGCTTCGCGGCAAAAAACACAAAAGAAATGGCAAAATGACAAATTTTTTTGTCCTGGCCATGCAACGGCATCTTTTTTCATGGATTTCCTTTCTTCAATATTTGCTTGATGAATATTTTTTTCCACATCTTTCTTCTTTTTTCATGCACTCCTTTGTTTGAATGAATTTGCCATCAATATCCACTTGTCCACAAAAACAACCATGGCCGTTCCAGGGGTGAATCCCCTGTACCCCAACAAAGAGTGTTCTGCCATGTCTTTTTTCTTTTTCCATGTTCTTCTTTATTTGCACGAAAGAAATTTCCTTCCACGTCTCTTGGGCTATGGTTTGGCAGACATCAGGCCTGACTTAGGCATGCCCATTTTATGGCTTCGCTGAGAGCGGGCATGCCTAAGTCAGGCCTGGTCTGCCGAGCCTTTTATTTGCGTGGATTGGTTCCGATGGAATTCAGCCCAAAATCACAAACCCGAAACCCCAAATAGACAATCCGGTTGTCAGGGCTCCAGTCGTCGCGGTACGCAGAGCGGCAGCGCGAAGCAAGGTTGCACCAGCTACCGCCCCGAGAGACGCGAAACGAGCCATTACTAGGACCAACCGGATCCGTCACACTATTACTAGGGTATCCCGCATACCAGTCGGAACACCACTCCCAAACATTGCCGGCCATGTCATACAATCCATACGCATTCGGCTTTTTTTGTGCAACGGGGTGGGTTTGACTGCTGGAATTGCTGCCATACCACGCATAGTCTCCTAAGCTGCTGCTGTCATTTCCAAAGTAATACTCGCTTTGCGTTCCTCCTCTGGCTGCGAATTCCCATTGCGCTTCTGTGGGAAGGCTTAATCCTGCTTTTTCGCAGAATGCTTTGCAATCATTCCATGAGACATTCTCCACAGGACGGTCTGATCCCTTGAAACCAGATGGGTTTGTCCCCATCACTCGTTCATACACTGCCTGCGTTACCTCGGTCTTGCTCATTAAGTACGGCGATAGCGTTACCTGGTGTTGGGGGCCTTCATCGGAACCACGGCCGGATTCGCTACTCGGACTTCCCATCATGAATGTCCCTCCGGGTATCAGCACAAACTCCATTCCGGTTTTTTCGTGCTTATACTCATGCACCGTCTTTGTCACTCCGCCGCAAGAGTATGTTGCTTGCTTCAAGTATGTAAATCCTGGATACTTTGCAGGCAAGTCTGTCGCTGACACTGAGGCCAAGTAGGTTGCTGACACTCGACCGTGTCCTAGATACCCATGCACATTTTCCTGCGTCCATACTTCGCTCAACATCAGTACTTCCTTGCTTATATACCTCATGCTTAAATATCCTGCGATTGGGCTTGTGAAATCTGCTTTTTTCGATTCCACCAGGGATTCATAATCTTCTGGTTTTCTCCCGCTTAGGCCAGGCAAGGCTTTCACTTCTTTCAAGAACGTTTGATTAAAAAAGTGCGTGGTTAGCTCTGGCTCTTTCGTATATCCCCATTGTTGCAGCCGTTGGAATATGGCTGGCAATGCGGAATCTGGCTCTTGCTTTCCAAGGTATTCCAATGCTTTGGCTTTGGATTCCGACGATAGCTTTGGGTAGATGTCTAGCAAATATCCTATCCATGATGGATTCGCTGACCTTTGCCATAATACTACTCCCAGGATCACCTTACTTTTTTCAGGGTTCTTTTTCAATTGCCACAGCAGCCAGTTCGCGATTCGGTCGGGGGGATTCGCTTGGCCTGCTTTCGCTTGACTTGCTTGTGCTTGTCCTGCTTGCGCTTGACTTGCTTGTGGTTGTCCTGCTTGCGCTTGACTTGCTTGCGCTTCTACTTCGCCTGGGTCTATGATTTCTGCCAGCCTCTTTTGCGCCAGCTCGATCAATTTTGCATTGTCCGATAATAACGCTTTTTCGTACAATGGTAGCCATTCTATTGTTCCTGGCGCTGTGTCTTTCAACATCTCTTCCTGCACATCTTCTTTTCCTAATCCTGCCAATACCAGCCCAAGATACAGCTTCAGCGGCTTTGGCAATCGGCTTTGTTTCCACAGGTCCACGTATTTATTGCCTTCGGTCTTTTCGATCACTGCATCTACCAACAAATATTGTACTCCAGTTGACATTTCTCCAATGTACGGTTCTACGATGGCCCAGCGGCCTGGGGTTTTGACTAGCCAGGACACCAGTTTTTCAAAGATCGGCTTTGCGATTCGGCGCTTTTTTTCTAATACCTGCGCATACCCTTGCTCCACGGCTTCTTTTAAGGTGCAGGGAATGTCCAGCAGCAATCCGCACATCATCTTTACTCCGACTTCCTGCAGCTCTCCTGTCT
>JAKLHB010000224.1 GCA_022710345.1 Planctomycetota bacterium | reverse complement strand
CCTGGAACAAGGCAAGACAAGTAAGTTACGTGGCCTGCTTTTGGATTTGCAATGCACCACCCTAGAAGCCTGGACACAGACCCATAATCGCTGGTCAAGCGCAGAAGCCAGAGAAGTTCTGCTACGCCAATCTCAGCCTGAACCAATGCAGCAACTTCCTGCACGATTTTGGTCTTTGGACATTCGCATGCGCAAACGCTGGTGGAAAAACCATGCGTATTACATAAGCCCACCGCTATTACGAGCCTTGATCCTTTTTTTTTATGGCTATATCCTGAGACTTGGATTTTTGGACGGCAAGATTGGATTGATTTACCACGTGCTCCAGGCTTTTTGGTTTCGATTTTTGGTAGATGCCAAAATCATTGAAGCCCAGGTCCAAAAGCAGCAAAAATCCAGCAACTGCCAAAATATTCACAAATTGCATTCATAACCTCAATCCAAATATGGGAAAGTCTATGAAAATTTTAGTATACGGCATCAATTATGGCCCAGAATGGATTGGCATAGGAAAATTTACCACGGAATTTGTAGAATGGCTGCAAAGGCAAGGTCATGAAGTTTGCGTGGTGACAGCACAGCCATATTACCCCAATTGGCGCATTCAGCCTGGGTATGCAGGGTGGAAATACACCAAGGAATTTTATCAAGATGCCTGGGTATATCGCTGCCCGATTTGGGTACCCCATAAGCCCAATGGATGGAAGCGCGTTCTGCACCTTGCATCGTTTGCATTTTTTAGTTTTCCCATGGTTTTTTGGATAGCGCTCCGATTTCGTCCACACTTGATCTACACCATTGCTCCAGCGTTTTGTTGTGCGCCAGTGGCCTTATTAGTAGGCCGTTTGATCTCTGCAAAAACCTGGCTTCATATCCAAGATTTTGAGCTGAATGCTGCATTGGAGATGGGGTTATTGCGACTAGCTTGGCTCAAAAAGACAATCTTTTGGCTAGAGAAAGCAACATTGCAAGGCTTTGATTGGCTTTCGACCATTTCACAAAAAATGCTACAACAACTTCAATCAAAATCAGAAAAGCCTCAAACCTGCCTGTATTTACCCAATTGGGCCAATGTTGCTACGCCTTATCTTATGGAACCTTTATCCAATCCATTACGGACAGAGCTTGGCATTTCACAGGACCAGTATGTCCTTTTGTATGCTGGAAATTTTGGAGAAAAGCAAGGATTGGAAATTGTCATCCAGGCTGCCCAAATTCTTTCTCCTAAGCCAGAGTTGCTCTTTCTATTGGTCGGAGATGGTGCAATCAAAGCAAAAATCATGGCAAGCGCATCCCATTTACCCAATGTCCGCTTTTTGCCATTGCAGCCACCTGTCCGATTTCAGATGATCCTAAACCTAGCAACACTCCATCTGTTGCCCCAACGACCTGAAACCACGAATTGGGTGATGCCCTCTAAATTGCTCGATATTCTAGCAGTCGGAGGGTTAGTCCTAGCCACTGCCTATCCAGATACAGAGCTAGCCCAAATTGTCCAGGCCGCTGGCGGATTTATTTGCAACCCACAAGACCCAGCATTATTGGCCCATACCATCGAAACAATCATCCCACAAGACCATACCCAACGCAAACATCAAGCCAGACAATACGCACTGGATCATCTGACCCAGGCAACCAGCCTCATGCCATTGCAAAAAATCTTGCAAAAGCAAGAGGTTTCGGAATAGTTTTTACTTTTCAAAATCGTATATTTTTGATCTTAACATATCAAAATTTTAACAGTTCTACAAGGAAAATTATGCGAGGATATCCATTCATAACAATTCTTTTCATCTTCTTGGTCTCAGCTTATGCCCAACAGTATGAACTGACCATAGGTGATTTCTGGCCTAAAGTGCCTGCAGAATTAAAATGGGACAAATCAATCAAAAAAAATATCATCGCAGGCACACCTGATTTTGTTGAAACTTACGATACAATTAGTGTTAGTGGCATTGCATGTGAAGAAGAACCTCTGGTGGAAGGCAACATTGAGTTTAAACAAAAAATCTCGGTACGCTTTACGAATGAACAATATAAAGATCGTGAATACGTTGCCATCTTAACATTGCCAATTCGAGCACATCTTGCTGGATTCGCTAGTTTAGGTTTGTGCACTGGGAATACCGAAGTTTTTGTTACTTTTCCAAATACTTCCTCAGAAATTTCAAAGTTTAAGCTTCAACAAAAAGGCACAGATTATCAAGAAGCAAGATTGGAGATCTTGGAAATCCCATTTTTGGTAAAACATGGCCAGACACTTACAATACGTACTGTGCAACAAGCAAGTATGTATGCTGAAAAAGGCGAATCTTCCAGTATGAGCCAGGCTGCTAATATATTAGGTGTCCAGCCCATGATTCTCTTTCCATATCTCAATACTTTTTCAGTGGATCAACAGTATGGAGTTTCTGGCGTTGCAGCAGATGGGAAATCAAAATGCCTGGCACGGATTCTTCCCAATGCGTTTCGGAATGCATACGAACTTTCTGCACCTGCACCAGAAGATGGCAAAATCGAACTCAAAGAATCAGCATATAGCTACAAAACATACCAATACACGCCACCATCTTATTATTGCCGTCCAGGCCATGCCGAAGATGCCCAAAAAGAAAAACGCGAAATTTTATTCAAATGCAAAGTGCTGGATGTAGAAGGCTATGTGTGGTACCCAACAACGCCCTTTTATTTAATCAAGCCGCCTGTGTTGCTCCTTCATGGCCTTTGGGCAGATTCCAGCACCTGGGCCCAAATGGAATCCATGCTCAAAGACAATCATTTCAAATATGTAGTCAATCCCGCATACGACAACAGCACTGCCTTTGCAGACAATAGCAAAGTCGTCAAAACACAAGTAGAAAAAATACGCCAAAAAGCATCGTCTGAAGGCTATGTCACCCAATGTGTGGATGTCGTGGCCCATAGCATGGGCGGGCTGATCACCAAATTATATGGCAGTTCAGACATGATCCATTCCATTACAACAGTCGGCACGCCACATCTAGGCAGCCCATGCGCGGATGTGCTTTACAAAATGGCCAACACACCAGGATTAGGTACCTTGGTCATCAAAGGCATGGCATCCATCAAACATCACGTGGACCGCGGCGCTATCCGAGACCTGCGCGTGGACGGCGGCATTCATTGCACAGCCAACCAAATCCCTGTCCCTATTTATGTGGCCGCTGGCTCTGCTTATGACATGACCAGCACACCACAGCTTATCCTGGCTATGGTGAATTTTGCACTATTTTTTGACATTGCCCTAACACACGCCATGCTCTTTGGCTCAGACCAAAGCGATTGGATTGTTTCCCTCAAAAGCCAAGGCGGTGGTGTAACACCTGATTATATTGCCCCGAAAACTTGGCATTGCGCAGAAAGCACCAATCCTCAAATCCAACAAAAAATCCTGACCTTTCTCCATCGCACCTCAGATCAACAATTCGAATTCATGCCGCAATTGCAGTTCATACCCAAAGCAGATCAGCCCAAAGCACTTTCGATTGAATTCCCAGCATTCAAAGTATCCAGAGACAACCAGGTCAAAATCCTTTCCCCTTTACCCAAACAAGCCTTTCGGCCTGGCGACAAAGTTACCGTAAGCATTTCAGCCCCATCCCAAACAACCAAAGCCTTCTTTATGAACTCCAATCTGCAAACCATCATCAAAACCACCACCCCCTATACCTGGCAATTTACCATCCCAACAGATTGGCAAGGCCCCATGAACATCCTGGCCTCTGCACGCAGCAATGACGAGCTCTTGGGCATTGCAGAAGTGACGATTGAAGTGAATCAGTAGAGGCACAAAATTTTTTAATCGCTGTCAGCAAAAAAATAAAAAAAGGCCGACAAAATGGTAGTGACGATTGAAGTGAATCAGTAGGAGGAAATTGCAATTCCTCTTTGTGCCTGTGCAATAAAGCTTATATGGCTAGACATATAAGCGGCCGCTGTCGCAAACCTAGCAAGTGAAGGTTTCTTTGGCCGATTGTTTTTTGATGCTCATTTCCAACACGCATAACATAAAGACTTGGTCACGCTATGCGCGTGTAGGGCGATTGCTAGCCGATCGCCCTACGTTTGCATACGGATGACGATTATTTCAGAGAATTACCATGTTAGATTGATTCAACGGGGCAGGAAAAAATGAAGGTGATTTCATAATTTGTCTCTATTGTATATGTCTTGTGCAATAGCTTTCATCTCTTGCCAATCTGCCTCTGAAAAAGAGTTAGAGCTGACTACTACTGGCAAGCGATATTCTGAGTCATCTATTTTTTCTTGAAAGCCATAGAGTTCTTTTTGAGCATACAACGCAGTACCACTCAACAACGCAAGAGGATAAGGAATGATTTGTTTGCACCCATGTTTTTTGCAAAAATTAATAGTTTGGAGAAAAGAAGACGGAGTTTGATAAGGCAGCCCATAGATAATGCTAACTTCATAATCAATGCCATAGCGTTGCAAGCTATCCATCTTTTGCATGATAAGCTCCATATCATTCTTTCTTCCAATGGCCTCTAATTCTTCTCTATGAATGCTTTGAAGACCAAATTCTAAATGAGCATTAAAATAAGTGCATAGTTGCAAAAATTCATCGGTTGCTCTTTCAAACCTGCATTGAAAAGTAAACTCCGTTTTTATATGTAATTCAAGAATTTTGTGTATGATTTTAAGATCATCTGAGCCAATATGGAACACTGGATCAATCACATTGATTTTTTTAATTTTTTTTTCACTAAACAATGCCAATTCAGAATATATTCGGTGCAATGGCAAACGATAAATACCTTGGTGCACTACACCACGGTAGCTACAGAAACTACATTGGTAAGGACAGCCGCGTTTGGTTTCCCATCGTATCATCTGAGTGCCTTCAGGAATCAGCAAAGCATGCGTGAGATAGGGAGAAGGAAGTTTGGCAAAATCAGGAATATCTGAAAGTAGCACAGGATATTGAGAAAAATTTTCTTGAATAGCTCTGAGCAGGCTTGCTTCTCCAAATCCACGAATAAAAATTTGAGCATCAGGATATTTATTGCTCATTTCAGTGATATTTTGTAATCCATTGATTTGATACCCGCCTAGAATAATCATACCTGTAAAGCCTGCTTGCCTCAAGCCAGCAATCACTGGGCAAATCAATGCTTCTGACCAAACTGCGCAAGCGAAAGCTATGAAATTTTTAGAAGTAGCAGCCCATTTCTCCTGCAGAATAGAGATTACGTATTCAGTGCCATGCTTAAAAGCATCTTTCACATCAAGAGAACACATTTCTGCGGTAAATTCCTTGCCATAGTTAGAATTATTTTGTAGATATGCCAGTAAACAAGCAATAGAATAATTAGTGCACAGGTCATGAGATCGGATAACATCAAAAGAAATAATAAGTAAGGTTTTCATAGAGCTTCCTTTGTCTAAGAGCTAAGATCAATTTAGTTTGCCTGCAATAGGCAAAGCTCTATTTTGTTTACAGCATCACTTGAAAAAATCTGACTTGGCACAATTTTTTATATCTTTCGTAAAGGTGTTACATACGATGAGTCCAAACAGTTGGGATTCTCACAAAATGAGTCTAAAAACATTTTGCCTAGATCAAGAAGTTTTAGAAAATTTTCGGCGATTACAAAATGGGGATACAAAAGCTAAAGAATGGCTTGCTGAAAAAATAGCTTACCTTTGTATTGGTTATGAAGAAATCTACCCATGCTTGCTGAAGAAAAATTGTATGGTAAGCAAGCAAGAATGGGAAAGTCAAAGAGATGATGCGAGGCAAGATATCATTCTTAAATTGATGGAGAATAAACTTCAATATAAACATGATCATGGCAAACTTTTGACTTACTTTATCACAATCATTATCCATTGGCTGATTGACCAAAAGCCCACAATGGAAGTCCATAAAAAGAAAGTTCCCAAAGAAGTTCCCTATATCCCAGAATCTGAAATAGAGCAAGATGAATTTAGCCATAGCCAGCCTCAAAGTCATGAAGCTAAGGCTGCTATAGATCTTTTTAAAGAACAAAAAAATAGTGATGAAATTCGCTTAAAAAAAGAATATTTGCAGGAAGTCCAAATGCAAACATGCTTAAAAAGGACTATCTTAAAATTATGGCGGCCATATTTATTTCAATATCGCTTTGAACGTGATGAATGCAGGTTGTTAGAGTCAAAATCCAATACAGTTAGTGATTTACAAGACCAACTAAGAATAAAAATTCACCAACAAATAGAAAAAGCATCTAAGAATATTGCGATTTCTCCCAATGATATTGCAGGATGGCTACAATGCTCTCGAAACTCTATAGACCGGCATTTGACAGTATTAAGAGATAAACTTCCATGGCTACAAAAGGAGAAATTAAGTGAAGCATTGGCAACCCAAGATATTTCTGATGAAGAATGATGATGGGCAACCATTATCCATCCAATTCTTTTCCAGCCTGGCGATGTTTCAAGAAAAATTTTGCAAACATCTATTTGATGCCCAAGAGATCGCAGGATGGAAACAGGCATTTCCAGAAATTTTGAAAAAATATAGTGATGAAAGTCAGATTTCGTTCGATGAAAGTGTAAATATTTATGAAGAAACCTCTCTCATTTTTCAAAAAGCCTTGCAATTTATTTGGGAATTTCCATTGCATCTCCATTTAGAACGCAAAGAAGGCCAAGATGATTGGGTTAATCGTGTGCTAGGAATAGCACCTGAAGGGTTTCTCATAGTATGTGATGTATGCAACGAAGAATTACAAATGCTTATTTCTTTTTATTTTCTTAAAGGGACTTCTCAATATACTGGAGTATTTCAACGCTTTTTTGCAGGCATCACCAATCTTATAATACGATCCTTGCGCCCATCTTTCAAACAGCCCAAAGAAGTAAGACAACGAAATCAAAAATTTTGCACAGATGAAACATGGAAAAATCCGTTTGGCAAATCTCATTTTGAAGCTTTTTTCAAGGAATACCAAAGTATTCGTACAGAAGGCGAGTTGACGACAAAACTGGATGCTTTGCTGGCAAAATATCAAAGGAAAACAATATGCTAAAACAAATCAAATATATGGAATTACGCCATTATATAGCACAATGGGAAAAGAGCCAGAAAACACCAGAAGCCGCCTATGGTATTCTGATGTGCATTGGCTATCTTCGTCGAGAATATCTGGATTCAGAAGAAAACGATTTGCTAAGAGAAGTTGAGTTCATGGTAAGAAAAGACATAGTAGCTTTAGTCACACAATACGAAATTTTTATGGATAAAGCATTGCTTAATCTATCTGCTATGAAAGTCTTAAAAGACAAAGATGAGGATACTGTTGAAGAATTTTTTCAAATGCGTGATGAGTGCCAGATGGCGTTTGCTTTAGTAGAAGAATATCTAGAAGAAGAAAAAACTCCCATGCCTGCTTTATCTAAAGTACGCACATATCTTGAAAACATAGATGGCCTCATTCTATGGGATCAACACGCTGTCCAAGCTATTCAAGGTTTAGTTTACTATACAAAACCAATACCAGGCTTGGACACTGAATTATTTTGGTGGTGGAGTAAATCTGCCTATGAAAAAGGTTGTTGGCTTCCATCCTATTTCAAAGATTCTTGGATTGCAGCATTTGTAGATCAAGGATTGCAGTCAGAACAAGAAGCATTATTACAAGCACATCTAAAACAATGCGATAGTTGCCGTGAACAATATGAATGGGTAGCAGCAATCACCAAAGATATGGCAGCAACTGCAAGCACAGTTCAATTGCAAGAAAGTGAAAAATTTAATTTGTTTTCTTCAGAAGAGATTCGATCTTTAAATAGCAGAGAAAAATTGGCAGCGAGGGAAGCTGAAGCTAGTCTTACTAGAAGCTTTTTCTATGGTCAAAGTGAAATTTTTGGTTTTCTCATGCCAGAAGGAGGAGAATACATTCTTACACTTGGTTCTCATGCTAAAAGTTTGGTAGGCACTCGATGGATGGTTCAAATGGGTAATTTTTCTCAGCAAGTAGAATTTCGGCTTTTTCCTGACGGTCTGGATCAATTAGGCGCTTTTCCAGTCGAAGAAGGGACCTTAGCTCATTTCCCTGAAATTGTTATTCCGCAGGCAAAGGTAGAAACAAGTACCAGAGGATTAGAAATCA
>JAKLHB010000223.1 GCA_022710345.1 Planctomycetota bacterium | reverse complement strand
ATGCCATCGGACGAATTTGGTGAAATTGCATATGGTCTAAAGTTCCATCCAGCATTGGTTGAAAATCGGTTGCCGAAAACTGAATTTGATTATAAGAAACTTTTGTTTTTTGCTGTATTAAATCTGTTTGTGAAGGCGTAAAATTCGACAATCCAAAATCTAAAATTTTACCGATTTCATCCATCTTGCCTTTGAGAATAGCTTCTTTCATAACGATTGCTTGTTCTTTTAGCTTATGCATTGCGGCAATAGAGCTTTCTTTTTTTTCTTGAACATTTTTTCGCTGTTCATCAATGATATGCGCAGAAATACGACTAATGCCTGTGTAATAAAGCAAAAAATTAAATTCCAGCTCATGGATATAATCTGGCTTAATTCGCAACGGATTGACAATGACCTTATCGTCGCTAAAAAATTCCATGAAATTAAACCCGCCAAAAGTCGCAGCATACTGGTCCTGCTTGCCACCAGACATTCTTAAGTCTTTTCGTTCAATTTCATAAGCTAAATGTGCAATATCATATTCGCCCAACGGCAATTTAAACCATTCTACAAATGCTCCGAGAATGGCTACTGTGAGCGTAGAAGATGTCCCTAACCCTGATCCAGGTGGAGCATCCACATACGTCGAGATCGTGAATGAAAGAGGCTTATGCACAAAATCTTTCACAATCCGATTGTACACCCCTTTGACTAAGTCAAATTCACCATTGATTTCAAGTACTTCACTGCTAGCTATTTCTATACTACGATTCATATCAATGGAATAAATGATGATTCTGCCCATATCCCTAGGCTCAATGGTTGCATAAGCATACATATTGATCGTTGCATTTAAGATAGCACCACCATAAGTATCTGAATAAGGGCTAACATCCGTCCCTCCGCCGGCCAGCCCAAGCCGCAACGGAGCCTTTGCACGTATAAGCATGCTTGCCTCCTTTACTGTTTTGCTTTAGATTATCTAATTTGTGAATCAGCAGTTATGTTAGTCATGTCATGTAAGGCTCGCCTCCATGCTAACCCAAACCGTACAGGCCACTTTCATGGCATACGGCTTTCTAACACTCGCCTAACGTGAATCTTTATTCTAGTTCGGGAAATCCAGGTCAGCGGCGTTAAGTCCTTGTGATCCATAATGTTATATGGCACAATTGTTAGAGACTACATCGGCGCACCTTGGGTTATATTATATCACAATCTAGATGCTTTGCCAATCTTGGCAAAAGATTTATGCCTATTTTGTATATTGTAATAATGCAGACGAAAAGTAACAAATTTTATTGACAAAAATGCCAAATCACGTGAAATTATTTACTATTGCACCAAGGAAAAATTTCTAGTACTTTATCTAGCAGGGGAATTCCAATCATTGCCATACCTTTCTGAAAGAAAAAAAATTGTTTATGGTATGGTACGGAATTCTCCTATTTTATTCAACATAAAAGACTTGCATTTCGAAATTTTATCTTATTCTCATATTATCTTATTTCCGGCTAGTTACGGAAACGTCTGATTATGGAGGATTTATAAAAAAAGGTGAATATTTTATAGAGATGGAGGATCTAGGGGACATAACATGGAAAGCATGGGCAGCAGCAAATCCATTCAATGAACGGAATTTGGAACTTTATCTGGATATGATATTGCAAGCAAGGCTATGTCCGAAACATAGCCTTTTTCTAGGGTTGGTTGCAGACACCTGCTAAATCATAATACAAATATAATATTTTGAGCGACATTATATTATGTCTATTATGTTGTAACAAGATGACTCTAGCTAATCAAAATGGTACTCGACTCGCATTTTGCGGCGATATTATGCCTCAAAGGTATTGGGCTGCATGCGCTTATTAGGCCAAATCTTTACACTTACGCATAGCTTATCGAAATGCCTGAGCGCTTGCTAAGGTGATAGCACTTCACGAATCGCTGTGCCATATCTTCATCCTTCCATTCTCGTAACAACTTCGTTTTCATAGTAGCGGGAAACGGAAAGCCAATACCTGAAGTCATCACGAGGTCCTTTAACTCAAGAGGCCGGAAAAATAAGATTAGTCCCTTCTTGACAGTTTGGCTGAGGTGAATGTCAGTCAATGTCAATTGCCGCTTAGGATCGGCAATCTCTTTCAGTTTTAACTGGCAGGTAGTAGGCAGGATATCTGTCACCTTGAATAAGCCTGTGCAAGCTGTACTCATTGCGGCTAACAAATCCTGTTCAGGTTTACTTCTTCTACCTACTTCATTTGCATAGCGGGTGACCAGATTTGTGCCATCAATCAAAAGTTCATAGAGTACAAAATCCATTAGCATAGCTATTTCATCCTCGCTCTCCAATATCAACTGATTCCTTTTCTTGATGCCCAGTGCATCGGCAGCAATCATACAAATTTCTTTCGTCATCAATGTGTTAAGCATTTTGCGATTGAGTTTCTTGTCTGCACTACGATAACGTTTATAGTATTCTATGCTAGAATCGTTCCCAATCATGAGTTTCTCTTTCTGTGTTAATCTGAAGACTTCTGCCATAACCTGCCTAAAAACGTGCTTCATGGGCGGAAATGGCGGCAACCAGACATCACATTGAGCAACCAATTTTTCCGCCTATCTTTTTGCTCTAATGTAAGCGCAGCGTAGCTTTCACTTTTAT
Source organism: Planctomycetota bacterium (assembly GCA_022710345.1). Classification (GTDB taxonomy): domain Bacteria; phylum Planctomycetota; class Uabimicrobiia; order Uabimicrobiales; family JABWCH01; genus JAKLHB01. The sequence continues at coordinate 5,497 of JAKLHB010000223.1, read as the reverse complement.
GGAGAGATTGCGGCATGTAGATAAATGCCAAAGTGAATCAATATCCATATCAAGTAAGCCAGACCACCAACGGGAAACGTGATCAACCAATTCAAGGATTATTTTGGTCTTATTGTATTACGATTAGCCCTTCAAGTCCCCTTCAAGTCAGGGGAATGCGGTTCGTCGTTTGCGCGATGGCTTTTAACCTTGTGCTCACAAAGCCGAAGAGATGTACGCCAATCTCCTTGCTTATCAACAATTCGAGGTGCAAACGCGCACACAACAGCAACGCAACATTTGCCCGGATGCGACTCTAACTATGAACAAAGACGTAATCTTATCCTTGAAGCCCTTGAAAAAGGCATACCTATTTCGTATCGTCATAGTCTATGAGCACCAATGTGTCGTGATTGTCTGCCGATAGTAGCAGACCAAGGAGGCGCATTTGATGGGAAACCAAGCGAACGGGTTTAAGACTGGACAACGGGACATGGAGTGCTTGGGCAATGGAAGCTGCTTCGCTACCAGGTTTATCGAGAAAATGATCGAAGAGTTTGCGCATCATCTCATTCTTTGGCTGGTAGTCTCGTGTGAGAACAAAGATGCCATCATAGCCGCCAGGGCTATGGGCATGGTGTGGATCAAAGCCATACTCAGCATTTTTTAAAGCTGTGAGCATGGCTTTGCTCTTCCATACACGGCCTTTTTTGCATGCCTGGCGGAAATGTTCGGTAATGGCCAGGGATAATTTTCTACCATTTCGTTCAAAGGTATGCCCAATGACAAATGGGGCATTCGCTAACAATGGCTCCATGACTGCAAGAAGTTCTTTTGCTTGATTAAGGTTCATAATATTTTTCGCACAAAATTCTCATCAAGATGCTAGAGAAAGTGCAGCTCCTTTTTTGCGTTTTGCAAAAGAGATAGCTTGGTCCAATCGTTTTTGCTCATGAACGCAAATGGGAAAATATTCACTCTATCCAATGATGGGCAAAATCCAAGCTATTCTTTTGCATGATCGCAAAGGAATGGACACAATCACTTCATTTTATGGCTGGATTTGTTGTGGAGTAGTTTGCTATCCAATTATTCTTTATAGCCGCAAGAATAAAATAGATCACTTCATTTTATGGCTGGATTTGCTGTCGAGGAGTTCGCGTATCTTAGCTGCGAGTTCCTGCTTTGAAAATGGCTTTTGAATAAAATTGATCCCTTGATCAAGTAGGCCATGATGCGCGATAACATTGTCTGTGTAGCCGGACATGAACAGGCATATTATATTGGGATAAAGAAAGCTAATTGCTTTTGCAAGGTCGCGGCCATTCATTTCTGGCATGATCACATCACTGAGCAGCAAGCGGATGCTGGAATAATCTTTGGCTATATCGAGTGCTTCCTTTGGAGTAGATGCAGCAAATACGTGGTATCCGTATCCTTCCAGCATGAGCTTGACCATTCTTAAATGCAAAGGCTCATCCTCGACCACGAGGATAGTTTCATGGCCTCTCAAATCTGTAAGATCAAGCATTGGGGTCGGCTCCTCAGTAGGTATGGCTGTATAGCGGGGTAAGTAAATCTTGAAAGTCGAGCCACGTCCTACTTCGCTATACACATTGATAAAACCGGCGTTTTGCTTGACAATTCCATAAACTGTAGCCAAGCCTAGTCCAGTGCCTTTACCTATTCCTTTGGTGGTAAAAAAAGGCTCAAAGAGCTTATCTAGAGTTTGCTTGTCCATGCCGCAACCATTGTCACTTACAATGAGGATTACATACTCACCTGGGGATAGGCCTTTCTGCTCAGTACAATATGCATCGAAGTTGGCTTTTTGTGTTTCAATGGTGATCTTGCCTACTCCGGCGATGGCATCTCTTGCATTAACACACAGATTGACGAGAATTTGGTCAATCTGGGATTGGTCCATTTTGATCTGCCATAAATTTTCTCCTGGAAGCCAGGCTAATTCAATATCCTCGCCAATAAGCCTGCGTAGCAGCTTGAGCATGTTTGCAATACTATCGTTGAGATTGATGACCTTGGGCACAATAGTTTGCTTTCGAGCAAAAGCAAGCAACTGTCGTGTGATTTCTGCTGAGCGAAAAGCAGCCGTTCGGATTTCTTCAATATCTTTGCACAGTGAATCATCTAAGGCTGCCTTTTCCATAGCTAACTCTGCGTAACCAATGATCACGCCCAGCATATTGTTAAAATCATGAGCCACACCGCCGGCCAATTGTCCAATTGCTTCCATTTTTTGAGAATGGCGAAGCTGTTCTTCAAGTTTTTTCAATTCTGTGATATCTTCCTTCACCGCCACATAATGAGAGATGATGTTTTCTGCATTTCGGATCGGTGCAATGATAGCATGCTCCCAAAACAACTCCCCGCTCTTTTTGCGATTGTGGAATTCACCTCGCCAGACTCCGCCTGAGCTGATTGTTTTCCAAAGCCGGCTGTAGTCCTCATCCGGCGTTTCAGAGTGAAGTATTCGAATGTTTTGGCCTATGACCTCCTCATGCGTATATCCAGTAATATGCGTGAATGTAATATTCACAAACTCAATTTTACCAGTTACATCAGTGATGACAATGGATACTGGGCTTTGCTCAACTGCTTGGGAGAGCTTGCGGAGAGCTTCCTCAGCTCGCTTTCGCTCAGTAATATCTACCAGCACGGCAATATTACCACTGATACGGCCTTGGGTATCATGCAAAGGATAGGCATAAATGCTATAATCAATGGGAGTTCCATCGCGTTTCTGGCGGCGGACATCAATGCCGTTTAAGGTTTTACCAGAACGAATCAATGCTCGAAAGCGGCTGAATTCCTCTCGATTTTCTACTGGTACAGAGGGTAGGAATTGCCCCATAGCTTCTTTGGCACTCCAGCCGAGCATCCGTTCAGCCGTAGGATTCCATACCATTTGCACCTTTCCATCTAAGTCTAATCCAATGATAGCCACTGGTGTTGATTCAACAATGGCTCGAAGTAGGTCATTGGATTGCTGCAATGCTATCTTGATCCGTTCTTCTTCTTTCTCATGCCTATCTCTTTGCAGCCTTGCATTCAGGATGGGAGAAATATAGGCAGTAATGCTCTCTAGCAAAAGCTTATCTTCCTCAGTATAACTTCGTTCTCTATTGGCAACCGAAATTAATCCAATGGTATTGTTTCCAAAGAGAATGGGTGCTGTCAAAAAGGTGTCAATCTTAACGTGTCCCTCTGGAATATGAAAAGGGCCATCTGAATATTGCGCTTTTTTTTCTCTAATTGCTTTTCCCCAAAGGCTATCTCCCCATTGATCTTGCGGAAAGACAATGGATTTTGAAGATACCTGGCATTCATTCCAAATTTCTCTGGTCAGGCTTGGGATCACTAAGTCTCCATTTGGCGCGATAAACCCAAATATGCCAAATTTGCTTTTCAATGCATGAAGCACAATTGCCAGGACCTCTCTATACATTTCTTCATCTGGGATAGTGAGAAAGACGTTTGCAATCTGGGTTTGGATTATTTTATTATGTTCAGATTGACGCAACTGATCTTCCACAATCATGCGTTCGCGAATCTCTTGCTCGAGCTTTTTGTTCATGCTTTCTAGAGATGAGGTACGTTCTCTGATATTTTCCTCTAAGGTATTCTGCCGGCTTCGGAGGGTCAATTCCGTCTGTCTCATGTCTTTGAAGATAATATCCAATGGTTGCTGTAAGCAAGTATATAGAAGTGCCCTATAAATCAGGTAAAAAGCAGCGAGTTTAAAAAAATGCCCAAGCATATGGATAGAGTCATACATACTCTTCCAAGCAGTGAACGTCATTTCTGCAGCCATGGTGCATGCTATGGATATAATAATGAGGATATATATATCTTGAATGCGAGAACGATTTTTGAAAAATAAAAACATGGACATGGCGCATACAGCGATCACGATGTATTCGCTTATAATCTTGAATTGTGTCAAGCCTTGTCCATCAATGAAACAGTCAGGAAAATAGCCTGAAAATATTATAGCAACCATTGTCCAAAATGCTGCAATATAGATCAGGATAAGTACATTCGTATTGATTTGGCGTTTTAGAAAGATTGGTGCTACGAAAAGAGTGGCTGCCTGCATATATCGCGCTGCTATCCAAAATTGAACTGTCAATTGAACTTCAAAACCTGCAAGCAAATTTAGATCCTTATAAGCCAAGGTATGGAGCAGATCGAGGCAGGCAGAAAAAGCATATCCAATGCCTATGACATTGAGGCAATCGTTGTACAAAAACCTGCGTGTATTCCAAGTGACGATAAAAATGGCAAAAGCAATCACGATGCTATATAATTCTACAAGAGTATGAAACAATAAATAACCAGCAAAGCTTGCTAAATAAAGGCCTCCTAATATCATAGCCCAAATGCTAATGGTCGTTAGTTCTTGAAATCTTATATTGTTTCTCATGGGCTGCCTCGTTATTTAGTGTACATTGAAGAAGGAACCAATTGAAGTAACGCTTGCTTGAAGCTTGTACCTAGGCTTCCAAATTTTGTACACATTCTTATGTGATATGGATTTCCAGGATGCTTGAGCATATTTTTTTTCGGTACAACGGACTTTGGGCCAATACCATGCTTCATAAAAGCACGGTATTGGTATGAGCCTTTTAGTCTATTCAGGCTGAGTCAAAATATGCTGGACTTGTTCCAAAATTTGTGTCTTGAGAAGCATGCATTGGGTTTGCAAGCTAGTGCATTGGGTTTGGATTTCCTGGCGTACAGCTTGGTCTGCGAGGGATTTCAGGTTGATTTGGACATTGAGGTATGCGCCTTCTAAAGCCGCTACGGCTAAATGGCAGCCTACTCCAATGTCTGAGATTGCGTTGGGATTTCCTTTTTTGACAAGAGGTAAGAGGCATTCCAAAACACTCATGGATGTTTTCATGGTATCCAGTGGAACCAAGATGCTCTTCATGGTGGCATCTTCCATGGCTTTTTTACGATCAGCAATTTCTTGCTCAGTGTCTTTTTTCATTTTGCGGGCTGCCACAAAACTTTGATACGCTAGGGTATCTTCTGTGACTAAAAGGAACAAATGGCGTTGGAGTGTGGCCAGTTGAGCACTCAATGGGGCTAACTCAGCAGCGTTGGCCTGATATTTTTTATTTTTTACCGTGAGTCCCACGACCATTTGGCCTAATGCAGCCGCCAGTGCCCCTGCTAAGGCCGCAACACTGCCGCCGCCAGGGGTTGGTTCGCTGGATGCCACTGCTTCGATAAATGCTTCACTGCAACGAAGAGGGTCTTGGGTGATTTCTTCTAATCTATGTTCGATCACTTGATTGGCATGGAAATTTTTAAGCATCAAAGCTTCTCGAACAATGTTTTCTAAGGATTCGCTGGGTACCATGCCTACGATTTCGCTTTCAGCGACAGTTACACCTGCTGCTGTGGCTTCGCGTTGGATGGCATCGAACACGGTTTTCATAGAAGTTTTGCGATAGTCAGTTAAATTCATAGAAACCTGAACCATCTGGCG
>JAKLHB010000222.1:3259-8184 GCA_022710345.1 Planctomycetota bacterium | reverse complement strand
GTTCTGATAGATTTTAGCACGTTGGAGCAAAGCTGTTCCAAAATCATGGCGTGATTGGACCAATGCTTGCTCAGCTTGTACTTTAGCTTGTTCAGCTTCCATGCGTTGTTCTTGTGCTTTGGCATTGGCTTGTTCGGCCAACAATCGTTGTTCTTGCTCTTTGGCTTTTGCTTGTTCTGTTGCAGCTCTCGCTTGCTCAGCCCGAATCCATTGCCATGTAGAAACAATGCCACCAATGAGAATAGTAAGAGAAACAAACAAAATGGACATGGCTGTGAGACGATTGCGCTGAATCCATTTGCTTAACTTGGTCATGGCTGTGATTGGACGAGCGTGGACTGGCTTTTGATGGAGATACCGATCTAGGTCATCAGCCAAAGCCTGTGCACTGGAATATCGTTTGTTTGTATTTTTTTCCAGGCATTTGCAGCAGATAGCTTCTAAATCAACAGGTACGCTTGGATTGAGCTGTCGCACTGCAATGGGTTCTTGCATGCGAAAAATAATTTGTGACAATATTGCCACATAGGTTTCACCTACATACGGTGGCCGGCCTGTTAAGCCTTCATATAGCGTAGCCCCCAGTGAATAGATATCACTTCGAGGATCAACAAGCTCACCTTTAGCTTGTTCTGGTGCCATATACGCTGGAGTGCCCATAATACCACCTTGGCTAAGGGTGCTTTGCACATCCTGTCTTTTGGCTAGTCCAAAGTCCATTAACTTTGGGATTTGCTGATCACTAATCATGATATTGGAAGGCTTGATGTCGCGATGGATGACCTTATGTTGATGAGCAGCCTCTAGTCCTAGGCAAATTTTGTATAGTAATTGCACAAGCCGATTCATTGGCACTTGCGCAGCATGGAGCAAAGCTTTGAGCGTCTGGCCAGAAATATATTCCATAGCAAAATAGGGCACTGGTTTTTGGTTTACTTCAAAAATTTGAACCACATTTTCATGCCGCAATTGAGCCATTACCTGGGCTTCTTGAAGGAATCTGCGTATCTCGATTTGAAGTTCACTGGGTGCCATTTCTTCTGTATAGCGTAGCAATTTTAAAGCAACAGGGCGTTTTAAAGAGAGATCCATTGCTTTATATACGATTCCCATCCCACCTCGGCCGAGTTCTTCTTCAATTTTATAATGAGCAAATATTTCGCCTGAAACTAAATGCCCCTGTGTTTTTTGAATTTGGGTACGTGCGTTCGCACCAGACTTCCTAACTTGGCATGTAGCTTCTGCTGGTGCCTGCGCAATGGGGCGTTGAGCAATGGGCCGCTCAATAATTTCAATTGGCTGATCCACTGGTGTGGAATCCAGAGAGCGTGTTCTGTCTGGGTCTTCTATAGCCTGTTTCTCTGCTAAACGTTTTGGCTGAACTTGATCCATTGATTGCTTTTCTTGGTCATTGCCCTGGTTTTCTTCTTGGGGTGAATTGCTATCCATTTTTTTTCCTTACTAAAAACATCGCGGTACGAATTACATAGTGAAATCTTGCAGCAAGTAAAACGTTAAATCAATTGCATACTGAATGATATTGTGTATTCTATCAAAGCATAACACAATGCTATAAATATTGTTATGCACGAATTCTAAAGAATAATTTGGTTCAGTGAAGCGTTAAACCCAATTTCAGCATTCGAAAAAAGTTTTGATTTTTGGAATCCATTTGCTATACTGTATTTTTACCAGCATGTTGATCAACCACGATCTTTGCTATCGAGTTTATCACAGATGCGAAGTTATTTATTTTTACTATTGAAATTTTGGAGGCCGTGCTCTTCTATCGTGCGAACGCGAAAGTCGTTGCGCGGAATTTTATGGAAATATTTGGTGTATTTTTAGTTAACCAAAGTTCTGGAAACACAATCTCATTGTTGCCAGAGCAAGAAAACCTAATTGGCAGAGGTGTGCCCAATCCGCAAGGAGAAAAAGGCAGGGTTTTACTGCCACATCCTTCCATTTCTAAATTTCATGCTAAAATTGTGCTTAAACCTCAGAGTAATGAGTGGATATTGCATGATACCAGCCGGCATGGAATTTGGGTCAATGATAAAAAAGTGGATAAGGAAATTAAGCTCAATCATGGCGATAAAATTAAAGTTGGCCCATTTATCTTAATGTTTTATGAAAAATTCAAAGCAGATGATGAGACATCAGAACAACCATTGCCCAGTACGTTCACAGAAGCGCCTCGCCAGTCCAGAGTACTTGTTTATATTCTGGCTGTGCTGGTTTTGGAAATGCTTCTGATGCTTTTGCAACCTTTGATTTTGATGATTCTGGGAAGCTCTATGGTTTTCTTTTCTCTTATATTTTTGCTCAAATCTAGTTGGCGGCAAAAAGTAAAAATTTCAATTTGGGTATTGTTGACCATCTTTTTGTTGGGTAGTGTTGGCATGGGATTAGCATTGTTGAAAAATTATCAAATTTTATAATTTTTGAAGATAATATATTTTAAATAAACTTTGAAAAATCTTATTGCAGAACGCGATGCACAGTTTGATAAAGTAATATTTTCAATTCTATAGACCGAACATCTTGCAACAGAGAAAGGCTGCGCGTCTTATAATATTCCAACAACTGTTTTGCTTGTGTTTGGGCATCACTTGTCTGAAATGCTACGGTTGTTGCAATAGGAATTGTGAGGCTGGATTGTTTTTGCAGTTTTTCTTCTTTCAATATATCTAAAATCAATATTCGATTCAGATTGGGATGCTCAGGCGTTGGCTCAACGTCCTGAGAATCCACAATGTCATCGCTAATTTGGTAAGCTATGCCCAATGATTGGCTAAATTTTTGAAGAATCTCCAATAGGTCTGGTTCTGCACAAGCAGCTAAAGCTCCTAAGGTCAAAGCTACATAAAAAGCTGGAGCAGTTTTATAACAAAACATTTCGAGCATCTCGTGGGCACTAGGTGTTTGCTTGCTGTCACGCCATTGGAGCTCTTGGCCTTGCCCAATGCATAAATGTTGTTGGCCTAAACTAGCCACTTGGATCATGGAAACAACTTGCTCAGGTTTTGCTCCACATTGGCTGATATGGCGATAACCTTCTCCAATCAAAAAATCACCTAAATTTAAAGCAATTGGAATGCCATACTTTTGGTGCATGGTAGGCAGTCCATACCGGGTTGCATCATCATCTTCAATATCATCGTGAATCAAAGATGCTTTATGGAAGCATTCTACGGCTAGCGCTAGTTTTCGAATCATTGGCTCATTCCATGCACTGCATAAAGATTGATATGCAGCGACTGTTAAAAAGGGTCGCCAACGTTTGCCTTGCTGTGTCAGCCAATCATACGCAAGTTGGCTTGTGATAGAGTGGGCATCTGCTAGGACACTGGCTTGGCTTTTGTCTAGCCAGGTATTGGGCATCAATTTTAGCTCAGCAAAACTGCGTTTAGTTGTAGGTTCATACGACAAATACACAGCATTCCAAACCCAATCCCAATCTACTTTGGTTTGGTCGCATCCAGCCTGAAATAAAGGAATTGCGATGCCTGGAATTCCATGTTGTACCCAATGAGAAAATGCTTTTTCCAGCACGGCTAAACAGCCGACCCCAATCACTGCGTCAATTTTGCCTTGCTCTAAAAGAGCAGCTACAGCCGTTGTGCCTTCAGCAATGATTGTACAATAGCCCAACTTCTCGGCTTGGTTTGTGATGTCGCCAAGCAAGCATTGTCCACATTGCTCACATAAAAGCCCAATTTCGTCCATTTTTGCTGGGCACGTGGCTTTGTTTCGCAAACATTGAGGCAACAGCAACACTCTTCTGTCATAAGGAATTTTGCGCATCATTTCATGCCAAAGCATGTTATTCAATAAAACCATCGTAAAATGCTCATATCCAGGCGATACGCCATGTAAAGCAATGATATTTTGGCTATGTTGGGCCAATGATTCCAGCAACAGGGGGGGAATCAAATGATGTTGCTCTTGGTATTGGCGTACTAAAAGTTGGATATATTCGCGTTCTGCCTTATCTTGCGGAATCAATTGAACCATAATTTGATTTCCTTTTTGGAATTTTTTTGAAATGTGCAAAACAAGGATTCCATACCCAGGGCGTTGCCTTGGTCTGGTATGTTCCGCCCTTTCAGGGCTTTATTCATGGGATTCCATACCCAGGGCGTTGCCCTGGTCTGGTATGTTCTGCCCCTTCGGGGCTTTATTCATGGGATTCCATACCCAAGGCGTTGCCCCAGAAAACATCCAAAAATAAGTTGAGTTTTTCGCTGCGTTGCTTTGCAGGCTAAACTGTCCGACAGCGTCTGCCGCCTATTGGCGGCAGGAAGCCCTGCTTGGCGGCAGTAAGCCCTGCTTGGGAAGTTGCTGTCGAGTGTGCCAATTCAGCAGCGCCTCAGCAAATATCCAAAAACAAGTTGGGTTTTTTGCTGCGTTGCTTTGCAGGCTAAACTATCCGACAGCGTCTGCCGCCTATTGGCGGCAGGAAGCCCTGTTTGACCGCAGTGAGCCCTGTTTGGCCGCCATGGCGGAAGTGAGCCCTGCTTTCTAAGTTGCTGTTGGCTTGGTTTGCAAGTTGCTGTCGAGTGTGCCAATTCAGCAGCGCCCCAGAAAACATTCAAAAACAAGTTGCGTTTTTTGCTGCGTTGCTTTGCAGGCTAAAAGTCGTCCGACAGCGTCTGCTGCAATTGGCGGGAGTACCCCTGCTTGTCATATTGATGTTGATTCTGCCAATTCAGCAGCGCCCCAGAAAACATCCAAAAACAAGTTGGGTTTTTTGCTGCGTTGCGTTGCAGGCTAAACTGTCCGACAGCGTCTGCCGCCAATTGGCGGCAGCAAGCCCTGCCTGGCGGCAGTGAGCACTGCCTGGTAAGTTGCTGTCGAGTGTGCCAATTCAGCAGCGCCCCAGAAAACATTCAAAAATAAGTTGCGTTTTTTGCTGCGTTGCG
>JAKLHB010000222.1:0-3160 GCA_022710345.1 Planctomycetota bacterium | reverse complement strand
TGTGCCAATTCAGCAGCGCCCCAGAAAACATTCAAAAATAAGTTGCGTTTTTTGCTGCGTTGCTTTGCAGGCTAAAAACCGTCCGACAGCGTCTGCTGCAATTGGCGGGAGTACCCCTGCTTTTTTTAAGTACTATGCCTCTTCCTAGTATATTTTAATTTCAGTGGATTTTCAACATAGGAGCTACAATCCGAATGCAGATTTCTGAATTTTTACAACGTACCCTATTGTGGGTAAAGAAACCTAGCCAATATATTGGTGGAGAATGGAATAGCGTACGAAAAGATTTAAGCAAGGTGCATACTAAATTTTGCCTATCTTTTCCTGATACATACGCAATTGGTATGAGTTACCATGGTCTAAAATTGCTCTATGAGCTTGTAAATCAATGCGATGATTTAGCTTGTGAACGTGTTTTTACTCCACTACCTGATTTTGCTGATAAATTGCAAAAATATCAAATTCCATTATTTACTCTCGAAAGTAAAACTCCAGTGAAAGAATTTGATCTATGGGGATTTTCAATTGGATCAGAAGCCAATTGGACCAATATTTTGCAAATGCTCTTTTTATCCCAAATTCCGATTTTAGCAAAAGATCGTTCCAATCATGATCCTTTGATCATTGCAGGTGGCAATGGAGTATACAACCCTGAACCAGGTGCTTTATTTTTAGATTTGGTTGCATTGGGAGATGGGGAAGAAACGCTGATTCAACTGCTGCGATTGGATCACACCCTACGACAATCTAAAATTTCTCGCCAGGAGAGAATTCAGGAGCTTGTCAGACAAATCCCAGGCTTATATGCCCCTCAGTTCTACGAAGTTTTCTATAACCCAGACCGTACCATTGCTGAAATTCGTCCTCAGTCAGGTATGCCTACAACTGTGAAAGCTGCCTATATCTCAAACTTAGAGACTTTTCAAGCCACCAAACCATTGGTAGGTTATAGCGATACAGTGCATAACCGTATTTTTCTTGAGCTCATGCGTGGCTGCACTCGAGGATGCAGGTATTGCGAAGCAGGCATGGTGTATCGGCCGTTGCGTATCCAGCCAGTGGATACGCTCATCCAAGAAGCTGTGGACTTATTTGCGAACACAGGGTATGAAGAAATCTGCCTCTATTCCCTGGCATCGAGTGATTATCCATATTTAGGGGAATTGAGCCGTAAACTTATTGAACTTTTTGGACCTAAAGGCGTTGGGATTAGTCTGCCTTCCTTGCGCATCAATGAGCAAATGAAGATTTTGCCAGAGCTTATTGCTGCTGTCCGAAAGCGCACGCTTACCTTAGCACCAGAGGTAGGGAGTGAACGGATGCGCAATATCATCAATAAGCCAATGGATCCAACTGAAATGTTGGATATGGTGCAGCGTGCCTATCAAGAAGGCTGGGATTCTGTGAAACTGTATTTTATGGTTGGGCTGCCATTTCAAGACCAGGAAGATTACCAAGGTATTGCCGAAATGTTGCAGCAAATTTCAGATGTCCGACGTGCAATTCATGGCAAACCAGGTTATGTCACAGCTTCCATTGCAAACTTTGTTCCCAAGCCGCAGACCCCATTTCAATGGGCACCTATGGCCACACGCGAGCAATTAATCAATGCTCAGCGTACGATCAAAAAACTACTGCGATCGCCCAGAGTGCAAGTGAATTTTCATGATGTTAACTTGAGCTTATTAGAAGGCATTCTTGCACGAGGGAATCGTAAAATCAGCGAAGCAATGATCACAGCATGGCGCAATGGCGCTTATCTGGATGGCTGGAATGAGCATTTTAATTCATCTGCGTGGACTCAAGCACTCGCCACTCACCAGATTGATTTAGATTTTTACTTGCACCGCGAAATTCCAACATCTGAAATTTTGCCCTGGTCGCACTTACAATGCGCAGTTAGTCCACAATTCCTAAGCCGAGAATGGCAAAAAGCAAAAGAACAACAAATCACCACACATTGCCTTACGGATCATTGTCATGGATGCGGTGCTGATCAGGCTCATTGCTATCGTCTGGGGCATTGAGAGTGCTTTATGTAGGAAGACGTGATTGAGCTTCTCAATATGCAGACTTCCTGACCAACATTGGCTCCGTTATATTGAGCAACTTCTACAACATTGCTTTAAGGAATACAAACGTGCAGTATTTTCAAGACAAAGCTATCGTGATCACAGGTGCTGCTCAAGGTATTGGACGTGCATTGAGTTTAGAAATGGCCAAATTTCATGGCAAAATGATTCTTTTGGATATCCAAGAAGCAAAGCTGCAGGCATTAGTCCAAGAAATTCAGCAACAGGGCGGAGTAGCACACGGGCTATTCTGTGATCTGTCCAATCAAGAACAAATTGTTGCCTGTTGCAAACGCATTTTGAACGAGTTTGGACCTGTGGATATTCTCATCAATAATGCAGGGATTGTATCTGGCCGTCCTTTTCTTCAATGTTCGCAAGATCAGGTCGAACGGACGTTGCGAGTGAATACCTTTGCGAGCATTTGGATGGTCAAAGAGCTTTTGCCTCAGATGCAGCAGCGTAATCAAGGTCATTTAGTGCAGCTTGCATCTGCAGCCGGCCTGGTTGGTGTAGCTCAATTAGCAGATTATTGTGCAAGCAAATTTGCAGTGGTGGGATTTCATGAGTCCATTCATTATGAACTCCAAAAGAATAAATCCAACATTGCCACGACCTTGGTTTGTCCCTACTACATTGACACAGGCATGTTTGCTGGAGTTAAAACACGATTTCCATTGCTATTGCCGATTTTATCGGAGCAAGAAGCCACTCAAAAAATACTTCGTGCAATCGCAAAACGAAAACCGCGGCTCATCATGCCTTGGCTTGTCCAGGCACTTCTTCCTCTGCGTATTTTGCCTACTTCATGGTTTGATTGGATTGTGAATTTCTTTGGCGTGAATGTCAGCATGGAAACATTCAAAGGAACTCACAGCGCTTAATTGAATCTTCTAATCAAGTTGGATTTTCGGAAATTCTAACTTGTTGTGCTAGAATATACTAAAAAATCTCCTTAATCTGTATCAATCAAAAAAAATTCGATTGGAAATAAAAGTTCTCTTTGATAGCATGCCAGGTTTTCCTGTGTCCCGTCAGGACACCATAAGAGCCGACATAACCTGGGGTTAGAAACCCCAGGCTTTATT
>JAKLHB010000221.1 GCA_022710345.1 Planctomycetota bacterium | reverse complement strand
AATATCCGGAGAATCCTCTTTATTTAAAATTCCTTTGCGAATCCATTGGCGATGGCCTTTGATCGAACATGCCAAAAAAATATGAGGTACTGCTTCCCACCGCAATGTGATATTGCCTTTGACGTTTCTCGCCGTATACGTACTTTCGTCATCGGCTAGTGTGTTGGGGCCAATACCAAAAAAACGATTGGTGGCTTCTCGTGCAAAAACAAATTCTCCGTCCAACGATACGTTTGGCCCCCAAAATTCCTTTTGATGATATTCAATGCTATATTCCCAAAAGTTTTCGCTGGTGTGGGATAAATACAATTGATAAAAAATATTCGTAGAAGGAAATCCAAGATAATTGATGTCTATATTATACCCTGTCAGCCCATTATAAAGAGCCACAGGTGCTAAAATACTATCTATGTGCCCATCTGTTTCTGAAACAACCGCAAATAAGACTCCATAAGTAGTACCTGAATTGGGGCTTGCTCCAATCACAGGTATCGGTACACCAAAAGTTTCTTGATCAGATTGCACAGTCTCTATGATTGCGACTGGCTTTTCATCGCTTTTAGGCTGGTCCGTTGTTGCTTCAGATGGGGAGGATGTTTTTTCAGAAGGCAAAGCAGGAACTTGGGTTTCTTTTGATGCTGGTTCTTCTGCCCAAAGGCTATAAACACCAAATATTAAAAAAATCAGAACGTATATTTTTTTATTCATGAGCGCACACAAAAAATAAAATTGATGATTAAACTAAAACTGTAGATAAGCTGCATTATGGGCTGCTTATTTTACCTTTATTTTTGAATAGAGGCAAGGAAATTTTATTGAGAACATTTTGCAATTTCAATGTTTTTATGAGAAAATAAAACGAGTTTATACTTCATGTCTGGGAGAAAAAAATGTTACCTTTCAACCACTTTATTTCAATTTTATTTTGGTGTTGTTTCATTTTGTATGTGATGACAACGCAAGCCGAACCTGTTCAGACTAAACCATTAGCACAAGCCGAACCCGCCTTAATAGAGGCTCTTGAAAAAGATGTCAAAATGCTCAGCCACACCATCGGTGATCGAAGCAGCTTTCAATATGCAGCATTGCAGCAAGCTATTTTGTACATTCAGCAGCGTTTAAGCAACACTGGACTGATTGCCAAACATCAAACGTATGAGGTACAAGATAAAAAATTTACGAACTTAGTCTTTGAAAAGCCAGGCAAAGAAAATTTGCCCATCATCTTAACCGGAGCGCACTACGATACTTGTGATAATCCAGGAGCAGATGATAATACATCCGGGGTTGCCGTGCTTCTTGCTCTAGCCGAAGCATTGGCAAACTATGAAAATCAGCACCCATTGCAATTTGTGTTTTTCACACTGGAAGAACCGCCCTATTTTCGTACCGAAAGCATGGGAAGCCGAAAGTATGCAAAATTTTTAGCACAACAGCATGTACAAGTAAAACTTGCAATTATTTTAGAGATGGTTGGTTTTTATTCGGATGAGCCAATCCAACGCTACCCATTGGATATGCTGAAGGCTCTTTATCCTGCTGAGGGAAACTATCTTGCAATAGCAAGCAGCTTAAGCCACACAATCCCTTGCACCCAATTTTACCACATCCTCAAACAACAAAGTGCTATTCCCTTATATATTTGGCTGACTCCGGAAAGCATTGACATCCATCTTTCGGATCACGCATCTTTTTGGGAACAAGGATATCCGGCTTTAATGATCACAGACACAGCATTTTATCGCAATCCAAATTATCATGAAGCCACAGACACGTATGATACTTTGAATTATCCTAAAATGGCCTTATTTACCCAAGCGCTGATCCAGACCATGCAAAATTGGGACAAAAAACGCTAGTAAAACAAGTATCCATTGCTTGATTCATAAGATGTCCTAAAGCAAAGGATTTTTATGATTGGCAACTTTGCGATATGCTGGCGTTCTTGCACAAGCCAAGAGCGTAGGGATTACCAAAGCCTCTATTGTGGATTGTGCAAAGCATTGCGGCATTCTATAGGTGCGTTGGCTAGTTTTGCATTGGTGAACGATGCCGTTTTCTTAAGCCTATTGTTGCCATATCGCCCCTGGTGCATGGAATCTGTTGGATGCCTCATTAATCCCACCCGCAATGTGCTTTGCTTACCTAAGCAGCATAGCTTAATCCAAGCTTCTGTCTGGATGAACACTGTTTTTGTGCTCTGCAAATATTATGACGATGTTTTGGATGGAAGCAAATCATGGATTAAAAATACAATAGCACATTTATTTTTAAGACATTATAATTATCTTAACCCAATGATGAATATATCGTTGGATTATATCCAAGAAACCATGCGATTGCAATTCCAGGCTGAGCAGCAAAAGAAACCTTATGAAGAAACCATCGCGCCTGTATGCCAATTTTCCAGCCATTTGTTTGAACATTGTCTTGCTGATCAAACTGATGCCGTTTTAACTCGCTCTTGCGGTAGGATCTATGCAGAATTGACAGCCTTATATGACGCAATGCAGGACTATGTTCAAGATCGTCAAGAAGGCAAGCATAATTTTTGGGCCACGTTGCTTCAAGAAAAAAACAATGCTTGGGATTATGTGCATAGCTTAATCCATCAATTTAGTATTCTAGGGCTTGCGATTTGTCCGGTTGAACATCGTTCACTTTGGAAAATGATCTACTGGAAAAATTTTGTCCCACGGTTTTGCAACTTAAGGAAAAATTATGCTGTACGAACAGATGATCGAAAAAGCAAAGCATGCTATGCAGAGTTCAGACTACACCACTGCAATGCAATACGCTAAGCAATCCATACGCCTGGATCCAACTCAACCCCAATCATACCTCATAGCAGCACAAGCGAGCTACGCGATGCAAGATCGCCAAGCAGCCACCGAATATCTGGAGCAAGCCCAATATTACAAGCCACTCGATCGGGCTTCAAACAGCTTGCTAGCTAAATTACAAAAATCTGAACAGCTCATGCATACAGCAGAAGAACAATATCGAACAGGTGAGCTAAAAGCAGCACTAGCTACTGTCAACAGTGTCCTAGAATGCGATCTACGTTTTAAGCAAGCACATATCCTGGCAGCCCAAATCAGCTTTGAACTCAAAGATTACATGAGTACAGTCCGCCATCTCAAAGCAGCCAGGCTATATGGAGCTTTAGATGACAAAGCAAACAAATTGCTGAATATCTCTATGCAATTAGCATCCCCAGGACAAAAGCAAACAGGAAAAAGCTCAAGCCAAACAATGAAGAATAGCCAAGACACTGAGCCGAAACTTGATTCAGCGGATGCCGCAATCATTTATCATGGCCTAAACCAGCCCAATGTTCGAGAGGCCCAGCAAATCGTCATGGACACGACCGAAAGCTCAGACAATGACACAGACTCGGGCGCAGATATTAGCTCCGTCCCCAATGCGAATCCTAATGATTGTGGGTGTTGCCGAGATTGCTGCTGGGATAGCTCTGCTACAGAGCCCAGTTCTGCTGACTGCGATTGTGGGAAAGCTTGCCACTGCGGCGACTGCAAGGGCTGCTGCGATTCCAGCAGTAGTGGCGGTGGTAGTGGCGATGGCGGCTGTTGCGATTGTGGCGGATGCGATTGTCACGGATGCGATTGTCACGGATGCGACTGCGGTGGATGCGATTGTGGTGGCGGCTGCTAAGTCCTGTACCTATCCGTATCACAAAATCGTGTAACCGCAGCCTTATTGAATTCATGAACAGACTCGCAAGAGATGATCAAAATTGCGCTGGCTTTCTGGATAATTTGATAAAAATTTTTAACACGTTTTGGTTGAAAAAGTTATCTAAAAATACTAAACCTAAAAATAAAGTAAAAAGCAGATAGGTGCTGAAAATATCATGAAATTTGCCATTTTTCTCTGTGATTTGGTGGCTTTGCATGATATGATTGTTGCCATTGATTGGCCAGGCATATCTGGTTCATGCAACCAGAAACCTAAATCTGAAGAAGGAGTTTTTCATGGCTGAAAGTGATTTTACTAAAAAGCATTGCAAGCCTTGTGAAGGCGGCACCAAGCCCATGGCTGAAGGGGAAATTCGGGAGCATCTCACAAAACTTGAAGGCTGGGATTATCAAGATGGAGCAATTCTGCGGACTTTTAAGTTTAAAGATTATTACCAAACCATAGCCTTTGTCAATGCAGTCTCTTGGATTGCACATAGAGAAAATCATCATCCAATTTTGTTGATCACCTACAATAGTTGTTGTGTTCGATATTTCACCCAGGCCATCAAGGGAATTTCTGAAAATGATTTTATTTGCGCTACTCAGATCAATGCTCTTCTGAGTAAATAGCAAAGCCATTGTAGCAAATAGAAGGGGTATTTCATGCGATTGAATATTGCGTGTATTCAACTGGGATTTTGGGCTTGGATTGCGCTTTGGCTAGCGAATCTCCAGGCACAAGTACTTTGGCAAGACCAATTGATTTTCAAAACTAATTTATATGAAAAAGCAGGGGAAATGAGAGGGTTTGTGCTTCTTCATGCTGCAGAGCATAAAAAGCTCATTCCATTGGATGCAGAAAGTGGTGCGCCCATTCCTGCGAAATACCAGATTTCTGGGGATGAAATTTTCCTCAATTTGCCCAAAGATAAGTTTATCCAAAAGCAAATCCTCATCATTGGCAAGAAAAAAGACCCCGGCTGTCAATTGGAAATCTTCCATTTTACTGGGCAAGAGATGGTACAAACAGGGCCGGCATTTGAGCTTCCCAAGGAAACTTTGCGGATTTTGAGTTTGCATTATCAAAATGGGTATGTTTATTATTTATTTGAACGTCAAGATACTAGCTTGGTTTTGCAACGTAAACACATCCAATGCACAGCAGTGGGGCTTCCGACATTTTCTAATGAAACCAGTGAAGAATTTTACGATTCTAACATTGACAAATTTCTTGTCGAAAACCGTTTTGCTGTGTTGCCAGATGGCGAAGATGCAAACAAAGATTTAGTTTTGCTCGTTGGCAAAGGCCGTAGAGCGCCTGCTCGTGTGATTGCAAGGGCTGCAAATTGGGAAAATGTTCCTGCGCATACGATCGTGGATTTGCCAGATAAAAGCGTCACCATAGCACCGCCGCCTGGAACCAATATGAATACGTTGATTTTGAATGGTACGCGGCAAAAAGGCTATGATCTTTGCATCTTAGGTACCCTACGGGATCAGACTCGTGTCTTCATGCGAAGCATGGGCGAAAAAGATGTGGAATTAGAAGAGCCTGAAAGTATTCCAATAGCAAGCGAAACTCTATATGCTTCGCCTTTTTGGATTCAAGGCAATTGGTGGTTCCCATTGAAAACCGAAAAAGGCATCAACCTTGTATTTTACACAGAAATGCAAGGCACCGCGCAATTGGCAGATAATTTTTTAAATTTGCCAGAATTATATCTCCAGCCTGATCCTAAGGATTCAAGCTTAGTCTATGGGTTAAGCCCAGACAGTTGGCGTAAATATGCATTAGGCCGGTCATTATCGGATTGGCAGGCTTATGGCGGGTTCAGGTCAGTGGAATTTGGGCAGAAAACACTGCGGCCCATGCCCAATGCTACAGCAATTGGTAAAAAGCAAAGCGAAGAATATAGCGCATTTCATATCCAAGGCAAACCATATCAACACGACATTTTTGGCTTTTTGCCAATTGAATCAGTGAGTATTGCAGAGAGCAGCATCAAGAATACGGAATATCTATACCTTAGCACAAAAGAAAGCTCCAATGCTTTCCAGGTTGTGCACAAATACTGCATTCGCTACAATACTGAATATAAACCAGGGGCAGACCCTAAGCAAGGATCTGCTTATGAATATCAATTGATTTGGGACGCTGCTTATGGTTCAGATAAAAAAATGCTCGGGTTTTCGATTCCTTATCTAGGCCAGCCGATCCTCTTGGTTAAAGCAGTCAATCGAGTGTATGCAGTCCATACTCAAGCTCAAGCTCAGCCCAGGATTGTGCCTTTTGATTTCGGAACTTTGACCATACCAGATGGCGTTTATTCCATGGATTGGTATAAAAAAGATTTGTTGAGTTTGCAAAAAATCGAATATCTGGGCCGATTTCAGGAATACGAACATTATCTTTTGGTTACACAGAGGAATGTTTATCAAGGTTTACTGGATGGCCAGGGCAATTTTACCTTGATTGAAGCAACTGGAATAACCGGGCCATTAGAGGAAATCACATTTGCGCAATGCACAGAAGATGCAAGCACAGTATTGATCGGTGGCATTACACAGCTCAATCGTGCATTTTTAGGCCAACTGTATCTGTTGCCTGGGTCTGAAAAAAAATTGCCTAATTTTTCAGGCATCACATATCAATATGTCCAAAATTTAGCAGAACAATACACGCGCAGGCCACAAAAAATGGTACTCTGGGGCGAGGATATTTTCTTGCTCACAGCGCAAGGTGAAGTCGAACTGTATGAAAAGCAAAGCGGAACTTTTAATTTTGCAGGCTTTTTGGGACTTGAAGAAACGATTTTAGACATGGAACTATTAGGGAATGTTCTGTGCATCCTAACCAATACTAAAGCATACAGCCTTGATTTACGCAATCGAAATGTAGGTGTGAGTTTGCAAACGCATTTTCAGCACAATAAAATCACGGCTGACTGGGCTGTTGCAGAAAAACCATTGCATTTGACCAAGCATGGCCAGCTTTTGATGGCGCATTTCCCACATTCGCTCTTGGTTTGGGAAATCAAGGAAGGAAAATTTGCAAATCCTAAGACTTTGATCGCGGAAACCGCATCAGAACCTTGCAATTTCCAAGTCGTGGCAGTGGGGGAGGCTTTATACATTGCCAACCAGCAGAAAATCTATCTTTGGTCGCGCAGAAATTTGGAATCTCAGGAGTCTCTGTCTCCATGGCTCACTATTTCTGCAAACATTGGGCAGCTTTTCCTGAGTTTAGACAGCAAACATTTGATTTATCTATCCCAAGATGGCGAAGTTGGAGCCATTGCGATTCAACCATAGGTTCAACATTTGATCAACAAGACATGAAGGAAGCTAAATATATCCTTCGTGTCTTGGGATTCAAGGAAGCTAAAGGAGCAAATATGCAGAGTTCACAGCCAGAAATTTCTCGTTCTTCTCTTTTGTTCAATATTTTATATTCCATGGTTCCATTGTTGGGCTATTGGTGGGTGGAGGAATCGTTTGGTCTAGGTGCAGGAATTGTGGCGGCTATTGTCTTAGGACTTGGGGAAGTTGTATGGGTGTATTGGAAAGAGCACCGATTAGAGCCTTTTTCGCTTTGGAGCGCTATTTTAGTGGTCGTGCTTGGAGGGCTTAGTTGGCTGATGGAAAACGATGTGATGATCAAGCTCAAGCCGGCTGTACTGGAGGGAGTGTTCGCTGGAATTTTTATCGTTTCATCTGTCCTAGGCAAGCCGTTTATGGTGGTCTTGGCGCAAAAGCAATTCAAAGGCATGATTCAGCATCCGTTTCAATTAATCTACTTAAGTGGGCTGAATTTGAGGTTAGGCTTCTTATTTTTGCTCCATACATTTGTCACGATTTATGCTGCGATTTGGCTTTCCAGCGCTGCCTGGATTTTTGTAAAAGGTGTGCTTTTTTATCTCTTGTTTGCTGTCTTTTTTGGCATTGAGTTTTTTTATTCTCGTTGGCAGGTTAAGCAATACACTCAAACCCAAATGCACCAGCAGGCTTTTTTAGAATACCAGCGCAATTTGATTCAGCAAATGCGCCAGGCTCGCGCACCAAGCAGTATCAACCCAGAGAAAAAGCCATAGCAAGATCCGTTGGACCAACAACAAGCCAGCATCGTTGGTATTTTTCATCATAAGCGAGATTTTCAATGCATAAGCATGTTTTTTACATTTTCTTTTTTCTTCTATGGTTGCTGCTTTATTGTGTTGGTTGCGATCCAGAGACCAATGCTGCGCCTGCTTTAGTTCGTATATGGGGGCGCATTGGCACAGAACCTGGACAATTTATGAAGCCCAGGGCTGTCGCATTTTGCAAAGCTAGAAATTGGCTCTACGCAGTAGATATGACAGGCCGAATTCAGGCATTTGATACCTCTGGCCAATGGAAGCTGAGTTTTCGGACTCCAGAGATCAGCCAGGGCAAGCCCACTGGGTTAGGTTTTACAAAAGATGGCAATATATTATTAGTAGCGGATACGCATTATCATAGATTGTTAGGCTATACCCTTGATGGCAACCTTGTCTTAAAGTTTGGGCACTATGGCACAGAGCCTTATGAATTTGTCTATGTCACAGATGTGGTGGGAGATGACAATGGGTTTTTATATGTAAGTCAGTATGGGGATGCTTTAGGTAAATACGATCGTAT
>JAKLHB010000220.1 GCA_022710345.1 Planctomycetota bacterium | reverse complement strand
AAACAAAACACTTGCATTTCGAAATTTTGATCTCATGCACGTGCCATCCTATCTTTGGCTGGTTACGGAAACGTCTGGTTATTTCAATGAAAGAATTCAGAACGACATACCTAGGCTTTATTTTTCATTCAGTCATGCCTTGATGCAAGCAAAAAATTTGAAAAACTAATTGACATGGCTGAAATAATGCCGGATATATTCAGGGTTTTCTGATTTGAAAGGGTTTTGGGAGCCGCTGTCAATTGGCGACTCATACGTCAGTTAGCTATTTGCCAACTCTGTGCTAATATACGGGCGTAGGCGTTCTCGATGTATAAAGCAATTGGGGAGCCGTAATGCATAGAACATACACTGATGCCCCAAGCAAGTGCTGGATGGGCAAAAACGATCTGGAAGTTTGCGTTGGCGGTTGAATTCTCCAATCACCAATTCCACAACAATAGGAAATGGAATATTCGTGGCAGCCCGCTTTGCCTTAGGTGACCCATGCACGAGGAGTTTTTGGGATTGGTGCAAAAACCATCCAGCAATTTCTCCAATTTTGGATTGATGCACTGGTTCTATAGGTTCTGGTGGAATATAGCCATAGATTAATTCGGCTGTTCTCAAACGAGCCGCAAGACGAGCTAAGGTGCTATGTTTTAGTCGTCCTAATTTGTTGATGGAAATGCTCAGATGACCCTCGATCGCATCTTGAAAAACAATCAAATCAGCTCGATCTTGCCATCGGGCAATCTTGGTAACCATGCCTAGTTGTGCAGTTATGACAACAATTTTAATCTTTTCTGCAATATAAACTTGTGAATTTTGTTTATATTCTTGTAAAGCAAATTGCCAATTGCTTTCATAGCAATAGATGCAATCCAGCAGTTTGAAGCCTAAAGGGATGATTTGAAGCATATCATGGTTTTGCTCGTAACAAAAGCCTTTGAGTATGTTCACAATGCTCACAGTATTATCTACTGGGTCAGATGATTGGAGAAAATATTGATTGTGTTGGAGCTTTAAAATAAATACCACTAATTTTTGCAACTCTGGTAATTCTTGAAATCCATGCCCTGCAACAAAACTTTTCAAGTCATACCAAGGATTTGCGTCTGTAGAAAGTGGACTCTCTGTGATGGAATAGTACAAAAATTTTTGGGCAGCCCATAGTGCAAAAAATGAATGGAAATTAAACAATGGTGGGGTATGGACTTGCTTAGAATGGATTGTCACCAATAATTGATCAGGAGGGAGCAACGCAAATGGGTCATCTTTATGTTCTTCTGCAATCTCAATTCCTTGAAAGATTTTCATAAAAAATTGTGTCATTTCTAGAAAATCTTCCTTGAAATACAGCAATGCCCCTTTGATCAGGTTGGGCAACGCAACAGTATGATCCACAGGATTCCGAGAGTGCAAAGATTGCCCCGCACTGTCTTGCAATCTTGTAAATTCCAATAAATTTTTTAGTGTGAGACGATCAGCAACTCCAATTTCTCTCGCTACCAAATTAGCAGCCGATAGCTCAAATTTTTCCTCTTCACATTCCATTCCATTGGGATGGGTATCAAATTTCCCTCCTCCAAGATCAACGGCTAAAATGCCTTCTTTTTCCAAATCATCAGGTGCTTTTTGGAGTTGTCCGGCTGGTATAAATTGAATTTTGGCATGCTCTATCCCTGGGTAGCATTGATTGCCATAATGCATTAAAAGATAACAACATAACATAGCATCCAGGTCTGGGTATTCATGCGTGATAATAGTGTGGTATTCCATTCCTCTCTTGCTTTCTAGTGCATCAAACGGTAAAGAATTTTTGATTAAGATGGCATTTTATTTTAACATAGCGAAGCCAATAATCAAGAAATTTTTGGTTTATATATTAACTCAACCATCTATGAGCCAAAAAAACTTGCAAATCTATGCAGAAAAAGTTAAAATACATCCAACTTAGCCTAGTCATATTTATCTTGATCCTAACAGATTTTTGAGGGAGTTTCATACTATGGAACATTCTGAGCCGAAAGCGATTCAAGTATATCCTGGCGATGCAGGTAGTTCAGGCTTGGTATCTTCAGAGGCTGGATCAGATGCCATGTATGGGGCCAAAGCCAACCCGCCTCAAGCGACCAATCTGATCTATATATCGCAACAGGATTTGGCTCCGGTTTTGCAACATTTTCAAACGCAGCAATTGGTATTGTTTCAAAATATTGCTCGTCAACAAAATTGGCTATTTACCAAGTCACTTCTAGGAATTTTGCTTCTACTTTTGCTCTTGATCGCTGGAGGGGCTTGGATTGTATACAACCATTTTCAACCCGTGGAACAGGCGAAGAAAGCGATTGCTGAAAATTTTGCGCAGCACCAAGACCACTTAAATCGGCAATTTTCCAGAGAAATGGAAGGTCTTAGCCAACGATATGAGCAAAATCTAGCAAAAGTATATCAACATGGCTATGAAGGGTATCAACAAGTGCTGCAATTTTTGCAAAAACTGCAAAAAGATTATCATGAACAAGCCACCACAGAGCAGAGCAGAAATCTGGCTTTGTATCAAAAAACAGAAACATTAGACCAAACTGTCCAAGAATTGACAAAAACTTTGACCAAAGCTGAACTTACCATTTTACAATTGCAAGAAGAAAATAAAAAGCTAAAACAATCGGAAGCTCAATTAAAGAAGACGATTGAAAAACAACGTGCTGAAATCAAACAACTACGGCAACATGTTGCGGAGAGGCTCAGTCCAGCAGAATTAGAAAAACTCAAACAAGACATCCAAGATGATGATTGAGTTGTGTAATTTCGTCGAATTTTCCTAACCAGAATGGTAGAAATAATTACTTCGCCTATCAATGGGAATTTTTATGAAAATTGAAGTGATGCAGGTCAGTCCATTTGAACAAAATGGAAGAATTTTAATTTGTGAGCAAACAAAAGAAGCTATTTTGATTGACCCAGGAGAGGATCCAGAGTGCTTTGTAAAACGGATCAAAGAATTACAACTTCACGTCAAATATATGCTAGCCACGCATGGACATGCCGATCATATCAATGCAGTGGGAGAGCTCCAAAAAATATTCCAAATTCCATTTTATATGCACGAAGAGGATGCGTGGCTCATACCAGCTTTACCACAACAATCTGAGAGATTTGGCATGCCAGTCAGGGGTATTCCGACTGTTACCAAGTATCTCGAAGATAATGAACCATTACAGTTTGGTCAGATGATGGGCAAAGCCATCCATACGCCTGGTCATTCTCCAGGGAGCATGAGCTTTTTATTTGGGAATGACGTTTTTGTTGGAGACTTGCTTTTTGCTGGATCTGTTGGACGTACGGATTTTTGGGGTGGATCATTTGAAACTTTAAAACAAAGTATCCAAAAACGTATTTATACCTTACCTCCTGCAACTGTGATTCATCCTGGACATGGCCCATGCACTACAGTTGGAGAGGAAAGCCTTCATAATCCCTTTGTCCATAATCGTTGATGATAACGTTTTGGGGAAGGAATTTCACAACAACTTGAGAAAACATTGCGCTCTTCCGCCAATTGCAGCAGACGCTGCCGGTTGCTTTCTAACTTTGCGAAGCAACACACCAAAGCAAATCAATTTTCTTTGGATGTTTTCTTGGCCATTGCTGAATTGGCACAGAGAGGTTTTGAAAAGCGCTAAGATAGTGACTCTCAAAATGCGTTAGAATCAACATAATTGATATGATAAGGATTTTACATGGAAGAAAAAAAGAAACCTCGTAAAAAGAAAGAGCCGGCAAAGCCTGCTGCCAGTGCACCTCAAGGCAAACCAGCAGAACCTACGACGAGCGCGGGACCAGGGTCTGAAAAGGCAAGTGAAAAAGCGACTGAGAAACCCGCTGACAAAGTAGGGACAATGCCTTTTGACGAAGGTATCTTGCTTGGTGAACCCCCTGATAAAGGGCAATTGGCAAAAAAAGAAGATTTGCTTCCCATGCGGTTGCCTTTAGTTCCACTGGATGGAAGACCCGTGATTCCAGGTATGCTTTTGCCTGTTTATATTCGCGCAGATAAGCCAATGCAAGCCCTTTTTGAGCATCTACAGCACACAGACCGTTCTTTTGTTGGATTTGTTTATAGCCATAATCCTACGACACCTGAACCTGATGCAGAAGATGTTGTTGTAGAACAACACACAAAAGACGCAAGCACGATTGCCAAAATTGGTGTCGCTGCTCAAATTATTAAAATCATCCAGACACCTAACCATGATTATCAAATGCTGATTCGAGGTTTACGCAGATTTCAGATTCAAGGCTGGGTTCAACAAGAGCCTTTTTTAGTCGCTGAAGTCAGCTATCCTGAGCTTGATACAACGGGTGATCCTCAAGAAATTCACGCCTATGCAGTGAGCATTGCAAGTTGCCTAAAGGAAATCAGCCAGAATTCGCCTGTATTTCCGGATGAATTAAAGGCTTCCTTTGCCAATTTATCCTTGGCTGAACCAGGAAAACTATGTGATTTATCCATGCTCATCAGCGATGCAACACCAAAAGAATTGCAGGAAATTGTTGAGTCTTTGAACTTGATGGAGCGGCTTCAAAAAACTTTGTTGATCCTAAAAAAAGAAATCGAATTTTTGAAAATCAAGGAAAAGATCAACAAGCAAATTGAAGAAAAAATTAGTCAACGCCAACGCGAATTTTTCCTCCGCGAGCAACTGAAAGCCATCAAAAAGGAACTAGGCTATGAACAGGATGAAAAGACAGCAGAAATTTCCAGATTCAAACGAGAATTTGCAGAAAAGCAAGTCAATGAAGAGGCGAAAAAGAAATTCGAGGAAGAATTAAATAAGCTTGTTTTGCTAGAGATTCAATCTCCTGAATTTGGAGTGGTGCGCAATTATTTAGATTGGCTTGTGCTATTGCCTTGGGGAAAACAAACTCAGGACAATCTTGAGCTAGTTGAGGCCAGAAAAGTGCTGGATGAGGATCACTATGGTTTAGACGATATCAAAGATCGGCTCATTGAATTTCTAGCCGTTGGGAAATTGCTCAATCGTGTGGAAGGCTCCATATTGTGTTTTGTAGGGCCTCCTGGTGTTGGCAAAACATCCTTGGGCAAAAGTATTGCACGTGCATTAGGCCGCAAATTTTATCGCTTCTCTGTAGGCGGAATGCATGATGAAGCCGAAATTAAAGGCCATCGGCGAACTTATATTGGCGCACTTCCTGGAAAATTGATTCAAGCCCTGCGTACTGTGGGCACAGATAATCCTGTGATTATGCTGGATGAGATTGATAAAATTGGCAAAGATTTTCGAGGTGATCCCTCTTCCGCATTGCTAGAAGTTCTTGATCCAGAGCAAAACTTAGCATTTCGAGACCATTATCTGGATGTCCCTTATGATTTATCCAAAATTTTGTTCATTGCGACCGCCAATGTTTTAGATACCATACCACTTGCATTACGCGACCGTATGGAAGTCATCCATTTACCTGGCTATATTCGCCAAGAAAAATTGCACATTGCCACAGATCATTTAATTCCAAAGCAACTGAAACGACATGGCCTAGATGAAAAAGCATTGCATTTTTCCATGCCAGCTTTAGACAAAATCATTGAGCTATATGCACGCGAAGCAGGCGTGCGTGGAGTTGAAAAGCAGATTGCAAAAGTCATGCGTAAAGTTGCAGTGCAGATCGTCAAAGGCAAGAACAGACAGGTTAAAATCAGCGCGCAAAATTTGGAACACTACTTAGGCACGGCTATTTTTAGAGACTCTCCATTAGAAAAAAATCGTGATCCTGGAGTGATCACTGGACTTGCTTGGACACCATTAGGCGGCAACGTGCTCTTTATAGAATCTGTTGCCAAATTGGCAAAACCCTTTGGATTTAAGCAAACGGGGCAATTAGGCGAGGTCATGGTAGAGTCTTCGGATATTGCGTACAGTTATGTCCAGGCAAACGCGAAAAGCTTTGGCATTCCTGACGATTTTTTTACCGAACGCCAGATCCATCTCCATGTCCCTGCTGGTGCAACTCCCAAGGATGGCCCTTCTGCAGGAATTACAATGGCCACAAGCCTCATTTCTTTGGCAAAAAATAAAAACATTCCCTATAAGATTGCGATGACCGGAGAATTGACCCTCACAGGCCGGATATTGCCTGTTGGCGGCATCCGTGAAAAGCTCATTGCTGCTAAAAGAGCAAAAGTGGAAACTGTGCTTTTGCCAGAAGAAAATCGCCGAGATGTCCAAGAAATTCCAAAATACATCATCGAAGGCCTCAAAATTCACTTTGTGGAATATTACATAGATGTTTATAAATTTTGTTTTGAGCAATAGATACATCGTCAAATCCAGAAAGGAATTAAGATGTTAGCTAAGCTAAATCAAGAATTGAAAGATGCACTCCGTGAGAAAAATGAAGTGAAAGTTCGTACATTGCGTGTTTTGATTGCTGATCTGAAAAAAGTGATGATTGATCAAGGAAAACGCCAAGATGGCTTAACTCAAGACGAAGTGATCGAAGTGATCAAACGTGGCATCAAGATGCGGCGAGAAGCCATTGAAGAATACACCAAAGCCGCCCGGCCTGATAAAGCAAAGGACGAAGAAGACGAGCTTAGGATATTAGAGCAATATCTGCCCAAACAACTGGATGCTGCTACCATGGAAAAAGCAGTGGATGACATTATCCAAAAAATTGGTGCAACTTCTAAACGCGACTTTGGCAAAGTGATGAAAGCTTTGCAACAAGAATATCCTGGGCAAATAGATGGGGCAATTGCTAAAGATGTCATTTCTAAAAAATTAAGCTAATGACGTACATTTCGCGCCTACGAAATTAAGCTAATTCTTATTTTGGGAACCAAAACGGCAACTCAGCAATTCAGTTAGGAATTTTTTATGAATCCTACTCTATTAAGCCACGAAGAAGAAATGTATCTTCTGAAGTTGGCACGACAAACACTCGTGAAATACGTCACGGAAAAAAAGGTTATGGAAATCGAAGACTTGAGCCAGGTAAGCCCTCAATTGCAAAAACAAGGTTCTTGCTTTGTCACCTATCACGAAGATGGTGAGCTACGTGGCTGCATTGGCTCGATCTTTCCTACGCAACCTTTGTATGCAGACGTGATCGAACATGCGATAGATGCTGCGGTTCATGATCCTAGATTTGAACCAGTGATGAGCAAAGAGCTGTCTCGGATTCATATTGAGATTTCTGTGCTTTCTATCCCACAAGATATTCCTTCATACATGGATTTTATTCCTGGAGAACACGGAATCATTTTAAGTAAACAAGGGCGAAAAGCTGTGTTTTTGCCACAAGTTGCACCAGAGCAGGGATGGGACCGCGAACAAACTTTGAGACATCTATCGCTCAAAGCTGGATTACCGCCAAATGCCTGGCAATCTGGAACTAAGTTTCAAATTTTCACAGCACAAGTTTTTTCAGAACCTAAATCAGATTTAACATAACATCATGGTCTGGCCTTGAGCAATCAAGGCCAGAGGAACCACAAGATGGAAAAAAATATTCAAGAGCTCCTTGCACAATTGAATGCAGAGCCTGAAAACAGCGCTATATTTGATTACCTTGGCTTTCAATACCAACACAACCAAGACTGGAATGCCTTAGTCCAGCTTTATGAAAAACGGGCAGAAATGTGGCGCAGCAAAATTCCCAAAGAATCTGCCCGTTGTTTTTTTCAAATTGGACAAATATATTTTCATCTCATCCAAGAACCTCAGAAAGCCCTAGAATCTTGGCGGACTGCGTTAAATCTTGAGCCAAGGCATCCAGGGGCATTTCGGATGTTGGAAAGCCTGTTTTGGAATCAAGGTGCCTGGCCTCAATTGATTCAATTGTATGAACAAAAACTGCGTGTCTGCTTTCCAGAGCAAAAAGTAGAATGGATGACGAAAATCGCAAAAATTTACCATCAACAACTGAAACAGCCAGAACAGGCCATAGTCTGGTACAAAGCAAGCTATGAATGCGAGCCTCAAAATTTGTCTTTGTTGCAGACATTGGCAGAATGGTATGAAGAACAATGCGATTGGAATACAGCATGGGTCATCTGGCAAAAAATGTTGAATATGACAGAGGCCCGCAGCATTGATGCAGATCGTATGCATCTGAAGATTAGCCAGATTGCTCAAAAAGCAGGCAATGTTGAAATAGCAGCTGCGCACCTGCAAATGATCCATGATCCTGGGATGCAACTTCGGCTATTGCCTGACTGGGAGCATTTTTATCAAAATAATCCAAAACAATTGGCTTTGATTTGGAAAGATAAAATTGCCGATTTCCCTATCCCAGACCAAGCTAAAATTTTGGAATGGCTTGCTTCTCTTCAATCTGATGTTCAAGAATCCATTGCTTT
>JAKLHB010000022.1:11599-23674 GCA_022710345.1 Planctomycetota bacterium | reverse complement strand
AAAGCAGGGTACGAAGCATTGCGCAAACTGCGGCCGCAGCTTCGACCCTTCATTCTCACACGATCTGGATGGGCAGGCATTCAGCAATATGCGTGGAAATGGACAGGCGACACTGCATCAACCTGGGAAAATCTAAGGCAAACCATTGCGACGGTCATTGGATCAGGCTTGTCTGGGATTGCGTATAATGGCCCTGATATTGGCGGGTTCAATGGTCATCCATCTGGCGAATTGTACTTACGATGGTTCCAATGCGCTGCTTTTTTGCCTTTCTTTAGAGGGCATGGAGCATTCACAACACCCAAACGCCTACCTTGGGACTTTGGCCGTGTCTATTTAAGCATAGCTCGACAAGCATTATTGCTACGATATGAACTCATGCCTTTCTTTTATACCTTAGCCTGGCAAAATAGTCAAACTGGTCATCCCTTGGTCCGACCTTTGTGGTGGCTAAATCCAGAAAACCCAGACCTATGGAATATCGAGGATTCTTTTTTGCTGGGTGATAATATGCTCGTAGTGCCCATCACTTCAGCTCAATGCTCAAGCACGCAAGTTCAATTCCCGCCTGGGATATGGTATGGACTACAGCAGGATAGCGATGGAAAAAATCCTTTGTATGAAGGCAAACATCAGATTCCGGTCGAGTTGGGACGGATTCCTGTATTTGTGCAAGAAGGAACCGTGGTTCCTATGGCTCAAGGCAAACATCTTTCCTTACATCTCTATATCCCAAGCACAGATAGAAAATATATTAACGTTGTTTACACCGATGCAGGCGATGGATATGGCGAAAGTCGTATAGATTCTTTTACAATGCAGCAACAAGATCGAAAGATTTTGATAACCTGGGAATCTCAAGGGGCGTATCCTTTCCCTTATACAGAGATTACCCTGGTCATTCATGGTGAAAAAATCAAAACAGCTTTGGTGGATGGAAAAGAGGCTGAGTTTGCGAATCAGCATCTCCAAGTCCAGGTTTTTCAAAATGCAATTTTATCTGTATCTGTATAAACAGCAGATTGTTTGATGATAACGTTTTTAGGTTGAGTCTGAACGCGCTCAAATTTCAACACAAGATAGTATAAACAGCAGATTGTTTGATGATAACGTTTTTAGGAGGCAATTGGTATAGCCAAAATCCATTATATTAGCCAGATTTTCCTTGCATTTTCCCTAAAGTTTCTTAAACTTTCTATAGACAAAAAATTTATGGCAGTATTTTTTTCACTTGATGGAGGCGAACGCAATTATGCAATCGCAAATCAAAATTGGACTGAAACTTGCATTACTAGCATTGATATTGACATTTCTTGTAAATTGTGGTGGAACACATATTTATAAACTAGAATCTATTTCAGAAAACATTGCTACCCGAAAACCTCTTCCAGGAACTGTAAGTCTTAAAGTAGCCGCTGAGCCTGTGTATCATCATGCGCTAGGGATCAATAAATATGAACTCTATGTGCAAGAGGCTGTTGAAAAACAATTTCAGCATAGTTTGCAAAATTCTTTTGCAGGTGGTTTCACAGAAAAGCAGGCTGAAACGAATTTAATCGTGACAGCAATAGATACATCTACTTTCCCTATCTCTAATGTAATCAATGATATAAGAATTTTTTTCCGTGTAGAAATTTTTGATCGAGAGATGCAACTGCAGAAAACATGGACAATCTATGGATTTGGCTCGGATCCTGAGGGCCATAGAGCCATGGAAAAAGCAGTTGCGAACGCATTTTGGCAATTGGTGCCAATTTTAGAAGAAATGTTCATCCGCCAATAATCTTTTTACCAAAAGTGATTGTCTATGGATTCTATATATCCGGACCGTTTGATTTGGATCATCTTAATTTTTACTGGAATGTTTGGCGCAGTGGTGGGCAGTTTTCTCAATGTCTGTATCCATCGCTTGCCTCGTACCTATCTTTCGATTGTTCGGCCAGGTTCACATTGTCCTCAATGTGGCACATTTCTAAAGTGGTATGACAATATCCCGATTTTTTCTTGGCTAAGTTTAGGCGGTGCCTGCCGATATTGCCGAATTCGCATTCCCATTCGATATATGTTGGTGGAGATGTTGACGGCTGCTTTATTTATTGTGTATGCATACTTTATTGTGATTGCTCCATTGCCAAGTTTTGGTGAGTTGCCCAAAACCAGTGCGTGGTTTGCTTTGGTTGTGGCATGGTATTTGATAGGGAATATGATTGCCATTACATTCATTGATATGGCATATCGAATTATTCCGGATTCTATCACATACACCGGCATCATGTTGGCCCCTATTGTGTCCTTATTATGCCCTGTATTACATCCAGAAATGCATACCATCTCCAATCCGTATTTGCAAGGATTTATCTCTTCTATATTAGGAATTGTCATTGGAGGTGGCAGCCTTTACATTGTAGGGGTGATCGGCAAACTTATCTTTCGTAAAGAAGCGATGGGTTTGGGTGATGTGAAAATGATGGCAATGGTCGGCGGATTTTTAGGCTGGGATGATGCGATCATCATCTTTTTATTAGCTTGCTTATTTGGCACTTTGATTGGGATTATCATTTTATTGATCACCCGGGATCGCTACACCCCTTTTGGACCATACCTGGCTGCAGCCACATTGACCACCTTATTATTTCGTGAAGAAATTTTAGAGTTTGCTTTAGTGGTATGGCCAAGTTACTTGTGCCGCTGGTTTGGACTGGGCTTTGATTGGAAATCTTAGAAACGTGTAAGCCCAATGCCATTCAGATAATTGATCATTATCCAGGCTGATCATTACTCAGCCTGGATAGTGATCAGAACGATCTAGGGAGTTTTATGGAGTCGCACTATGGGTTTATTTGGTAAAATATTTAGCAAAAAAGGGGGAACATGGGACTCTGGAGATATCTGGAAACCATTACCAGTTCCTGTACCTCCTATGCAGCAACGGCAATTGCCGCTTGGCCCGTATAAATTAATACGGCATTTAGGAGATTTACAGCAAATTCGACCTCCACGCAAAGCGCAGATTTGGCAAGGGTTAGATGCAAAAGACCAACCTTGTGGAATTGCTGTAATCGAGCCAAATGAAGAATCACAAAAATGGCTTAAGGAACGTTTGGGAGATGTAAAAATCCAAAAAACAGCTACGTTCAAAGTACAAGGTGAGCTGCGTAAAATTGGAACTCAATTGTCTGTGACTGCCTTTGATACAAAAGTAGGAGATCGCTATCAGATCTTAACTTCGGTTGTCAATGACCCTATGCAAGAAACTTATGAAGCATTGGACACCAAGCAAGACTGCCTAGTGTATTGTACAGTTGTGGTGCCTACTAAAATGAGCACAGTGCCTACCGAATGCATGAAACGATTTAAAGGAAAAGGCAAAGCCTTACACCCGCAAATCTTAGAGTTGATGCAAGAGGATTTAATAAAACCTTCTGGTATTTTTTCCCCACATCGAGCAAAATGTTCTTCCCTATATTATGCAATCACACGCCATGTTCCTGCAGTGAGCTTTGCCCACTTGATGAGCCATTGGAAACGCAAATTGTCTGCTGAGCAAATTGGGACTATTTTAGCTGAGCTAGGCTCCATTTTGCAATATTTAACCGAGAATTCGATGTACCATGGAAATCTGCGGCCGCAGACCCTTTGGATTGGAAAAGAAGGAGATGCCACAGGACATATTTTTGTCAATGGGTATAGCGTTGTGGATACCCGTGAACACAAAGACACCACAGCATTCACATTGCTGCGGAATATTGGAGAATATGGCTATCCTCTATACATGGCTCCAGAGCATATTTCCCATCAAAATGTAGATGCACGTGGAGATTATTTTGCATTGGGAACCATGCTCCATGCTCTGATTACTGGAAAATATCTAGTTTCTGCAACTGATCCTAAACAAGCGCTACGGCAACTATCTCAATGGAATCTCAAAGGCACTGTTGAGGTACCTCCTGCATTTACTTGGATTCAGCCAATTTTAACAAAGCTTTTGCAGAAAGCTCCAACAGGACGTGATATAGTTTGGAATGAAGAGCTGCAACATGCTCAAGAAAGCTATACAGAATGGCTATCTCAAGGTGCTGAAGAATTGGTGGCAAGCCATGAGCCTGAAAAGGAAAGCGCTGCAGAAGAGCCTCAGGAAGAAATTGCAGAGGTTGAATTTGAAGATATGACTTCTTCGGATAGCAAATCTCAAGAAACCGAACCCCAACCTGCTGCAGAAATAGAAGAGTGGGAAGCAGCTCCGGCTAAAGAGCTTGAGCCATCTTCAGCTAATTCTGAAGCTTCTTCGGAGAAAAAAGGTTTGTTTGGCCGTTTAATTGGCACCTTGAAAGCAGGCGTATCTAAAAAAGGCGAAACTTCGCCAGCTAAAGAGCCAGCAGACAAAGAAGCTAAAGAACCTGAGAAAGAACAAGAACCTAAGGCACAGGAAAAGCAAGCAGAAAAAGCTCCTGAGCCTGATACAAAACAAGAACCCAAGGCACAGGAAAAGCAAGCAGAAAAAGCAGAAGCACCTAAGCCTGAGGCTGATAAAAAGCAAGAACCTAAGGCACAGGAAAAACCTGCTGACAAGCCTAAAGAAAAAGCAGAAACACCTAAGCCTGAGCCTGATAAAAAGCAAGAACCTAAAGCACAAGAAAAATCTGCTGACAAGCCTAAAGAAAAAGCAGAAGCACCTAGCTCTGAGGCTGATAAAAAGCAAGAACCTAAGGCACAGGAAAAACCTGCTGACAAGCCTAAAGAAAAAGCAGAAGCACCTAAGCCTGATAAAAAGCAAGAACCTAAAGCGCAGGAAAAACCTGCTGACAAGCCTAAAGAAAAAGCTCCTGAGCCAAGTGACATAGCAAAAGGTCCATCAAGCAAAAAAACAGCCAAAGAAGCATCACCAGAGCCTGATGAAGCTTCTGAAAAAGATTTAGTTTCTGTAGATCAAGATGAATTTGCTGAAGTACTAGAAGGCGAGGATAAAGAATCCGAAGAAATTGAAGACTTAACTGATGAAGAATTGCTCGATCTAGCCGTAGGAAACGCTAAGGATAAGCCATCTTCTGCATCTAGCAAAAAAGTTCCTACTGCTAAGCCTCCTGTGAGTAAAGGAAAAGTTCTTCCCAAAACTTCAACTCCAGAACCTGTTAAAGCAAAGTCAGCGGCATCAGAAAAAAGTAAGCCCCCTGCTGGCGGTGCAATGTGGGAAGAAGAATGGGAGGATTGGGAAGGCGAAAAACCTAAAGAAGAACCTAAGCAAAAAGAACCAAAAGAAACGTCTAAATCTAAAGAAGCAGGAAAATCTAAAGAGGCACCGAAACCTAAAGAAGCAGCAAAGGCAAAACCTCAAGAGAGTCCAGAATCTGAATCTGAGACTAAAAGCAGTGGCCAGGCAAAAGAACCCAGCAAAGCAAAAGAAGTACCTACCAAAGCTTCTAAGCCTAAAGATAAAGAATTGCCTAAAGCAGCAAAACCAAAGCCACAGCCCATCATCGAGGAAGCTCCAGAACATGAACAAAAATCTACAGAACCAGACGATGAACTCGACATGGATGCAGAAATAGTTCCAGGATCTACCGCAAAAGAAAAGGTCATTCCTGTAGCTATTGATGTTCCAACACCGCCTGCAGCCTCCTCCCCGCTGGCTGAATCCTATAAACCTAGCCCACTATCAGAGAGCACAGAGCCAGATCCTTTTTTTGCTGAGATGAATAAACCCCAAGCAAAAAAGCCACCAGAGCCATTGATTAGTACACCTCCACCGCCGCCAACGATGCCGACCGGAACAGAAGAAATGATGAAAGGCCAAGTATCTTTGGAAATTCCAGATGTTGAAGCAGAATTGCCAAAGATTCCTGCTCCCACTGCAACAGATCCTATCTCTTTAGAAATTCCCCAAGCAATTGCACCACATGCAAAAGCAAAGACTGAAATTCCTCCAGGATTTGCCCCAGATGCAGATGGTGCTTGGGAAAAAGAATTTGAAATGGTGAACAGCCTGAATGAATGGGAAGAAGAAGAGGAAGAAGAAGACATCATTGCAGCAGATGGTGCTGAACATACACCACCGCCTAAAAAGCATAAACCAACTAAAAAGCCACCAGCAAAATAATGAAAGACCTTGCCTACTAGCAAAGCGGCCTTGCCTAACAAAGCTGAGCTAAGCTAGGCAAGGTCTTTGGGAACATGTATGCAAAATAACTTTTTTGACTGGATCACGGATTGGCTACCCCGTGAAATAGCACAGTCTGTGCAAATCAGTTTTGCAGAATTTATGCGATTGGATGTGGCATCTGGTGCTGCATCTGAGCACACAATTACAGCATACTTTTCTCAGCTCAAGGCGTTTTTAACATGGTGCCAATTGGACAGTATCAATCCAATAACAGCAACTACATTGCAAATCAAAGAGTACCGAAAATACTTAGAGGATCAAAAATTTGCAGTTGCCACTATATCCCATAAATTGGCTGTTGTGCGCAGATTTTATGATGCTTTGCAAACTTATGGAATTCGTGCAGATCATCCAGCCAAAAGCATCCATCCTAAACCCAATGCCACTCCTGCGTATGAACGGATTAAATACCATACACTCGATGTAGTACGCCAGATGCTCAAAGTAGCCGAGCAGTCAAACTACAGAGAACGTGATCAAGCCATGATCTTGCTGATGGCAATCCAAGGATTTAGAGCTTGTGAAATTGCTCGGCTCAAATTGGCAGATATTTCATTTGAGCAACAGACCCTTCGTGTACTTGGCAAGCGGAGAAAAGTCCGTACTGTGTATATGGTTCCAATGACCAATCATGCGCTCGCAGCTTGGCTTCAAAAGCGAATTTCAGACTCTGAATTTGTGTTTATCAATGTAGATCGCGCTGGCAAAACAGGTAATTTTGGCATGACGACCCGGGGCATTCGATATGTGATAGATGCTTATCTTGAACAGGTAGGAGCTAAGGCCCCTGGTATTTCATGCCATAGTTTACGGCATACCTATGCTACCAATGCACTTGCAAATGGTGCTAGCTTATATGCGATCTCTAAAGCCTTAGGCCATTCCGATATTCGCACTACCCAAATATATGCAGATATTCTCA
Source organism: Planctomycetota bacterium (assembly GCA_022710345.1). Lineage (GTDB taxonomy): Bacteria > Planctomycetota > Uabimicrobiia > Uabimicrobiales > JABWCH01 > JAKLHB01. The sequence continues at coordinate 16,595 of JAKLHB010000022.1, read as the reverse complement.
ATGCCAAAAAAGAAAATCCTGCTTTAGTGCTCGAACAAGCACTTGGCAATTAAAAAACTTTCTTCAATTATTCGCACTGCCCAGATATATGCAGATATTCTCAATGCTTTAGTGCTCGAACAAGCACTTGGCAATTCAAAGACTTTCTTCAATTATTCGCACTGCCCAAATATATGCAGATATTCTCAATGCCAAAAAAGAAAATCCTGCTTTAGCTAGAACAAGCACTTGGCAATTAAAAGACTTTCTTCAATATCTTCAGTGTGGGTTCTGCTTTGCTCATCGTATAAAAATGGATGGCTGGCACACACGCAGCTTTTAGTTCCAAGCATTGCGCAACACACCATTCTATACCAATTTGCTCGACTTCTGCATCATTTTTTGCCTGGTCAAGCTGCTTTTGCAGTTCATTGGGCAACTCGATATGAAATACCCCAGGCAAAACAGTTGCTTGTTTTTTAGTAGTGATTGGTTTGATCCCAGGCAATATTGGAATACTGATTCCACGTTCTCGACAAGATTTTACAAATGCAAAATATTTTTGATTATCAAAAAACATCTGGGTAACAATATAGTTTGCTCCAAGCCTGACTTTATGGGCAAGTGCATCTAAATCTGCTTCCATAGTGGGAGCATCATGGTGTTTTTCTGGATATCCTGCCACACCTATACAAAAAGAAACAGGTGTTGCATTTTGTGCTTGGCAATATTTGCCTTTTTGCATGCTCATCACTTGAGTGAGCAATTCACTCGCATAGCGATGGCCCAAAGGGTGTGGAGAAAATTGAGTTTCTTTGGGCAGTTTATCCCCTTGCAAAACCATGATATTTTCAATGCCTAGCCAATGGCAATCTAAAAGCATATCTTCCAGTGCGCCACAATCTAAGCCAGCACAAACAAAATGCGGCACTGGGTCGAGATGATAGCGATATAAAATCGCCCCACAAATACCTAATGTCCCCGCTCGTTTTCGAATCCATTGTTGAATTTTGCAGCCGTGAATGTCGAAAGCCGGATGCGGCTCCGCACGATGGTAGGTGACATCCATCACCCCAGGCTTGAATTCAGCCAACGATTCGATTGCCAACCACATCTCTCGATCATTTTGGCTTTTTAAAGGCGGCACAATTTCACAGGTAAAAATAGTAGAATGAGCTTGTTGCAAACGTACATGCAATTTCATAAACTATTGTGCTCCATAGAACAAATTTGAGTTGAATACCTTGCCAAGAAAATTTTTGTAGCATAAAGTATCAATTTTACGGGCAAAGGTCAAGTGGAATCTTAGAATTCATCTGCTGCTTTTCATGAGCCCGTGGGTTGTTCCCAGTTCAGAATGGAAAGGACTTTTTATGAGGCTGCCCTTTTTCTATTCTATTATGGATGTCAAAGCCGGCGACCACCTTTGCTATTTATATGATAGCGAAGAACAACTATGGAATCTTCTGGTTCCTTTTATCAAAAAAGGCTTGGAATCTCAGGAAAGGGTATTGTATATTGCGGAAGCCTCTGCATTTCAGAGCATAGGGAAATACTTACGGCACAGTGGGACAATGATTGCAGAATATGTCACTCGTGGGCAATTGATTTTTTTAAGCTATGAACGCAGTTTTCTCAGAAACGGCATATTTCAGCCCAATGCAGTGTTGGATTTTTTGAAACAAATCACTCAAGAGTCTTTGAGCCAAGGGTATCAGGCTGTGCGCATTGCTGCTAAAATGGATTGGGCCAGAGCATATACAAAAGAAGTCATCGAATACGAAGCAAGGCTCAATTATTTTATTGCAGACAACCCAATTATGTTTTTATGTAAATATAACATTAAACAATTCGAAGCATCTATTTTGATGGAAATACTCCATACCCACCCACTTATTCTTCTAGGCGCAGAATTAATTGAAAATGTCTATTATATTCCCCCCAGTGAATTTTTCAATGCTAGTCGCACAGCACGAATTTTACAACATCGTCTCCGCTTGTTGTGGGAGCATCGCCAAGTTGAAAAAGCATTGAGAGATAGTGAAGAACGTTTGAACGAAGCCCAAAATATCGCCCATATTGGGAGTTGGGATTTAGATTTACGAAGCAATCATTTAATTCTATCTCCCGAAATATATAGAATCTTGGAAATCGAACCTAGCCATATCCCCAACACAAGCGATCTTTTCATTCGAATGGTTCATCCAGAAGATCAGCGCAAGCTTGCTCAAACTTACGAAGCTTCGATTCGTGACAAAACCTCTTATGAGGTCGTGCATCGGCTAATGATGAGCGATGGGAGACTCAAATTTGTTCAACAGCGTTTCAAAACCTTTTATAGCCAATATGGCGAACCATTGCGTTCGATTGGCACAGTTCAAGACATTACGGAAAGAAAAAAAGCCGAAGATAGAGAGACCGCTCGCAAAGCTATTCTACAGCTTTTGGTCCAAGGAGTCCCTTTGCCTGGGATATTAGAGCAGATTGCTAAAATGGTTGAACGAGAAAATCCATGCGCACTTTGCTCCATCTTACTACTCGACCACCAAGAGCGTTATTTATTACATGGGACAGGGCCAAGCCTGCCAGCACACTATAATCAAGCTATCAATGGATTTGAAATTGGCCCTTATGCAGGATCCTGTGGAACAGCAGCTTATACAAAAAAACGTGTCATTGTCAGTGATATTGCTGGCAACCCATTATGGCATAAATTTGGAGAATTGGCCCTTCAATGCGGACTTCGCTCTTGTTGGTCTGAACCTATCTTTGCTTCCAATGGCAAAGTGTTGGGCACGTTTGCGATCTACCATCGTGAACCTAAACTGCCCAAAGAAGACGAAATTAAATTTATTGAAGCAACAGCAAATTTTGTTAGCATCGCCATTGAACGAAAGCGGGGTGAAGAAATCTTGCAAGAACGAGAAGCATCCTACCGAACTTTGGCCCAAAATCTTCCAGGGATTGTGTATCGCGTTTTTCTTCAAGAAAACTATAAAATCCAATTTTTCAATGATATGCTCATGAATATCACAGGTTTTTCAGCAGAGGAACTGAAACAAGGAGAAATATGCTCCCTGGAACATCTCATTTTGTCTGAAGATCGGCCAAAAGTAGTGCAAAAAATCCGTTGGGCAATTGAACATGACCAAGCTTTTGAAATCGAATATCGCCTTATTCATAAGAATGGAACAATTCGATATTTAAATGAACGAGGCCGCTCGATTCGGAATCAAGAAGGCAAGCCATACTACATTGATGGTGTGATTTTTGATGTGACAGAGCGACACAAAGCAGATGAAAAACTGAAGGAGCTGTATGAACAAGCCAAGCAAGATGATATTACCAAATCAGAGCTCTTACGAGAAGTAAATCATAGAGTTAAAAATAATCTGATCGCAATTCTTGGTTTGCTACTTGCTGAGCAACGTTATGCACCTACACTTGGCAAACCTTTTGTGACAACAGCCATCGAAAATGTATCCAATCGCATCAAGGGGCTCATCGAAGCCCACCAACTTCTGTGCGAATCGCAATGGGCACCTATGCCATTGAGTATGCTCATCAGCAGAATCATTGGAGGTGTCACCAGCACATTACCTGCAGAATGCAATATCACCGTGGATATTATGCCTTCAAGCTTGGAAGTTTCTCCAAGGCAAGCTAGCAACCTGGCCCTAGTGATCAATGAGCTTGCTGCTAACACCATTAAATATGCATTGGGAAATCGTCAAACTGCTCATATCTTAGTGCGTATGGGCCAAGAAGGAGATAAAATTTACATCATATATCAAGATGACGGGCCTGGATATCCTGATGAAGTCATCCGCATGGAGCGTTATAATGTTGGTATACGTTTATTGCAAGAGCTTGTCACAGGAACACTTCGCGGTACTTTGAAACTCAGCAATCAAAATGGAGCAACAGCCATTTTATACATCCAGAAAGAAAAAAAAGAAAGCACCTAACTATCTCATTCTATTGTATTTTTAACAAGTTTCAAAAAATGCTCTAACTTAAAAAAAACATTGTTCACTTCCGCCAATTCCAGCAGACGCTGTCGAACGATTTCTAGCCTGCAAAACAACACAGCAAAGCACAAAAATTGCCTTTGGATGGCTTCTGGGGCGCTGCTGAATTGGCACTGGCTGGTTTTGAAACAAAGTTATCGTCTGACACCAACAAGATACGTTTTGGGGCGCTGCTGAATTGGTACAGGCTGGTTTTGGAACAGACATCGTGGCTCCCAAAATTCATATAATCAAGAAAGCACTTGAGCACAAACCAAGTGCTGGGAGGCAGTATGATGGAATGCCCTATAAGAAAAATTCTGATTGCTGAAGATGATGCATTGGTTGGGACTGTAATCGAATATGAATTAGAAAAAATTGGTGCCCAAGTTATTGGCAAAGCAAGAGATGGAATGAAGGCGGTTGAATTGACAAAAAGCCTTCGCCCTGATGTCGTTTTAATGGACATAGAAATGCCCGAAATGAACGGCCTAGATGCTGCGTGTGAAATTCAAAAAACTTGCCCTACGCCAGTTGTGGTTCTCACAGTGGATTCATCGCGAAAAGCAGCCTTGCAAGCTGCGAATGCTGGTGTTGGAGCGTATGTCATTAAGCCGCCCAAAGCGCAAGAGTTGGAAAGAGCCATTACGATTGCCCGGGCCAGATTTAGTGATTTGATGGAATTGCAAAGGCTGAATGCAGAACTCAAGGAAGCGCTCCTCAAGGTAAAAACATTGAGCGGTCTGCTTCCCATTTGTGCCAATTGTAAAAAAATTCGAGATACCCGAGGGTGTTGGCATCAAATTGAATACTACATTCAAGCTCATTCCAATGCAAACTTCAGCCATGGCATTTGCCCAGAATGTGCAAAGAAATTATATCCAGAATTATTCAAAACCTAAGCTACTTATCTTTATCCAGCATAAGGATGAGAACTCTCGTATAAGATTGCACTGCAGCAAAGTTTTTTGCCGCGAAGCGGTTTGGGAATAAAGCTTGGGGTTTCT
>JAKLHB010000022.1:0-11590 GCA_022710345.1 Planctomycetota bacterium | reverse complement strand
TGCCTCGTATAAGATTGCACTGCAGCAAAGTTTTTTGCCGCGAAGCGGTTTGGGAATAAAGCTTGGGGTTTCTAACCCCAGGTTATGTCGGCTCTTATCGTGTCCTGACGGGACACAGGAAAACGTAGCATTCTATCAAAGAGAACTTTTATTTCCGAGCGAATTTTTTTTGATTGATACAGATTAAGGATCTTTTTTTAGTATATTCTAGCACAACAAGTTAGAATTTCCGAAAATCCACGATATACAAATTGATGATCACGTTGCTTCGTCCCGCCAATCGCAGCAGACGCTGTTGGTTAGTTTTTGATTGCAAAGCAGCACAGCAAAAAAGTGATTGTCTTGCCTTTAGATGTTTTCTGGGATGCTGAATTAGCATAGGCAGTAAAGAGTTATCAATTGAGATATTGGCTTGATACCAGGCAATAGTGGACTGATGATAACGTTTTTCAAGCTCCCAATTTGTTTTGCTATATCAAAAATAAAAAACCCCGTGTTTTGTAGTGTTCAAAAACGCGGGGTTTTATTTTGCCTAAAATGGTCTAGCTAATCATGTCTTTCAGTCCTTTGCCAGGTCTAAAGGCCACGCTTTTGGATGCTTTGATTTTAATTGTTTTTCCATTGCGTGGATTTCTGCCGTTGCGGGCTTTGCGCTTGCGTAGCCTAAAAGAACCAAAACCCACCAACTGTACTAAACTGTCCTTAATCACGCCTTTCTTGACGCATTCCATAACAGCGTTGATGGCCTTTTCAGCATCAATTTTAGAGCTTCCGACGGCGGCTGCTACTTCATCAATTAATTGTTTTTTGTTCATTCAAAAACCTTTCTGTTCAACATTTAATCGCTCTATGCTCTACAATGCAAGAACTAAGCGGTTTTGGAGAAATCCGCAAAACTATGTACTTGCTATTGTAGAAATTTTTTTGATTTGGTCAAGACAGAAATGAAAAAAATTTGCGAAAAACCTTATTTTCTGCGCAAATCATCAATTATTTTGACTTTTTTTGTGCGTGCAACACGGGGAATTGTGTTTTCAGCCACAAAATGAATCCCTGGTTCCTGGAGCCAGCCTTGGTTAATCGAAGATCGTAAATCTTGGAATATCTCATAGAAATCTTGATGGAAGCGTTCGACCTGGGCTTGGGAAATATCTTGTAATTGGTTTACTTCCAAAAAAACGTCCAAACATTCCTCTCCGTCTTTGTATTGAGGCACAAATTGGTAGATCCCTGTGAGAAATTCATGTTTAGGCAAAAGCCGATCTATCTCTGTCACAAATATACGGGAACCGCCTATTTGCAAGCGATTGTCACATCTTCCGATCAGGCAAAAAACCGGATCACGGCTTCCACAAGCGCAAGGCTCTTGTATCCAGTATCCAAGGTCTCCTGTTCGATAGCGCACAATCGGCATTAACTTGCGATAGAGAGCTGTGACAACAATTTCCCCTTCGATTTTTGGATTTTGAATGACATGGCCATCAGAATCTATCAGCTCTAAATGGATATGCTCTGAGAACAAATGATGGATGCCGGCCTGTTGATGAGGGCATTGATAGCCAATGATCCCAGCATCCACACTTGCATAACCTGCACTCTGCACGACTTGGACACCCCATTCTTTTTGAAATTTCGTAATCATAGCCGGTGGAATATGCTCTCCTGCATAGAAAATCTTTTCAATAGAGAGTGGAATTTCATGCTCTTGGGCATAGTGAAACACCCCAACTAAGGTGGATGGCAGACCAAACAGCACATTGGGCCTAAATGCCTTGAGATATTGAACAATTTCGGCAATTTCCAAATGCCCGCCAATGGGCAGATTGGTCACACCAAGATGATTCAATGCTCGGTCAATCACTAAAAATGACGACCATAAGTGCCCTGCAACAAATAAATTAGCAGCAATATCATTGGAACAAAGCTTGGACAGTTTATACTCATAAGCCAGCAATTCAGCAATCAACTGGAATTCAGCATTGGTAAAATAAGAATACTTAGGCCGGCCAGTGGAGCCTCCTGAGCTAAAAATCAATGCTCCCTGAGGTCGAGCTTGGGTAAAAATAGAGTCGCTATCTGGCGGAGAATGATCATACAAAGCTTCTTTGGTCAACAAGGGGATTTGTTGAAAGAAATCCGCTGCATGCCAGTCCACATTCGCCCAAAATTGGCTATAAAACTGAGAATGTGCATAGATATATTGAAGGAATTCCTTGAGATTGGGCTGGGATTCCTGCAAAAATGGTGTCTCACGAGAAATCCATCGAAGCAAATGAAAGATCGGCACATCTCCATCATGTGGAGCACCATCCCTGACATCCAGCATTTTGCCTAACTCTGTAATACGAGTCACGCCTAGTCTGAAAAGGCATTGTTTTAGCTCAGTTCGCTCACTGGGGCTTGCAGCAAGCCCAACAGTCTGAAGATAATACTTCATTCCAGCAATTTGTTTGGACAAATCTTCTACATTTGCAAATGGTTTGAGATATACAAAGCGATTTAATGGAGATGCCTCTAATCCTGGCCGATCTGCAAAAACGAATGTATATCCATTGGTTTGGGAAGATGCCTCCACAATCGCCCAATTTTGACTTGCATCGAATTTGCGCAACTCACGATGTCTGAGCAATTCAGCCAATTCATCTTCGGACATGGCTGATGCTGGAGAGTGCACCAATTCTTGCTCCATACTTTGGCCCAGGATTTTTAAAAAAGCCTGGATTTGTTTAGGATTATTGGTCGGAATAAAAATATTTTGTGGACAAGCACAAGCTTTTTGATCGTACATACATATATCGTGTGCAAGACCTTTGGCCAAATCTTGGAATTGAGATTCTTGAAATGCTTGGGCCCCAATCACAGCAAAAGAAATCTTGGGCCCATATCCCATGACTTTGACTCTAGGATGCGCATGCTGTTTATATTCTTGGATGACCTCGTCGCCACCCCAAATCATAATTCCGTCGGCTTTTGACAGCACAATTTCTTCAAATGCTTTTTCTTCTCGGCTCCAATGCACTAATGCAATGCGCTGTGCTAAAATGCCTTCTGGGTCTTCTTCCAATAAACTATCCGCAAAATATAGCAAGGATTCTGGATCAGCACTGGAAAGCTTGAGGATATTGATATTTTTGGTGACTAACCCCATCAATAATGAATCCAATGCGCCTAAAAAAACATTGCCAGCACAGATATGCACCAGCACACCCAGGCCTATGGCTCGTACCCAAAGGCCTGGACCTGGTTGAATCCATTGGTCAAGTACATTCATAGAGTAAGGGATGCTATATTGTAACCTGGTTTGCAATGACTTTGGATCCAAAATGCCGGCCACTGTATCCAAATCTCGTTGCGCAGCTTTCAGAGAAGTGCCTTGGCTTAACAGTACCTCCAAGATTTTTTTGCGATGTATGTATTCTGAATCACGCCATTTGTTGCTCAAACGCTCTAAGATACCAAAAATCTCCTGCAATTGAATCTCTCGGTACCCTAATTTATCTGGTTGGTCCTGAAAAAGGGTCGCAAATAATTCTCGAGAAAAATTCGACTTATCTCGAAATTCTCCAAATAGATAAACTTGATTTCTCATTTTTACCTCTCAAACCAAAAATTTTTGAAAAAAAAATTTTTTTCTATTTTTTTCTTGCATTTTTTTTATTATTTGATATAATATTTCACAATGACGGGTAGGTAGCTCAGTCGGTAGAGCGACAGACTGAAAATCTGTGCGTCGATGGTTCAATTCCGTCCCTGCCCATAAAAAGCATTTCATCCTAATCAGGTGAAATGCTTTTTTTATTGGTGCTAGATTTTGACCCAAATCTTACGGCGATACAAAGGCAGGGTAAGTATGACCCATAATGCTACATAGCTTAATGCAAAAACCATGGATGAAAAAGCCGTAGGCTCTGCGGAAAACCAATTTTCATAAATCCATTGTTTTGCAGGCGTTTCCTCAATCTGAATCCACAGCAAGAATCTTGCCATAAGCCCGGATAAGAAAAATACCAAAATAGGATTTGTTCCAAACACTAAGAAAGGATACGCCCATTTTTTATAGCCTAGATCATCTATGAACCATAGGCACATTGCCAAAAAATGCAATGCCATGCCGCCTGTGAACAAAACATAGGAGCTTGACCAAAGAGTTTTGTTGATTGGGAAAGAATAATCCATGAAAATACCGGCAATGAGCAAGACATTGCCTATTGCAAACATCCCCACCAGCTTGTATTCTCGACTTCGGCTAGACAGGAGCCAATACCCGCATAAAACACCAATCAAGGTAGTGGAGAGAGCAGAGAATGTGCCTAGAATGCCTTCAGGATCAGGCCTTTGCTTGTAAAGCAGATTCCCGAAAATTTTGACATCCAGCCAATCATGCAACAATGCTTCGGGTTTGACACCACTTGGATCATAATCCGCTGGCGCAGAAATCCCCTTTGCCAAGATCCAATACGCGACAAACAAGAAAATAGTCCAGAAAAGCAGAGAGCGAGCACTGGAGCAGAAAAGCATGATGAGTGAAACAAAAAGATAGCAAAATGCAATCCGTTGCAAGACACCTGGAATCCGAATCAACGGTTCAGCAGTCTGTATGTAGGTCCAATTCCAAACAAATCCTAAGAATGCAACGATCACAAGAGCAAGACCGGCTATTTTATGAGCTGAACGGCCATTGAGCCATAGTTCCAAACCAGCAATCATTCCAACGCTGGGCAAAATGATGGGCCACTTGGGATCACTGCTGCCCGGAAATGCAGCAAGTATGATTCCCAGCAAAAATAAGACTGTGGCGCGGCTGAGGATATGGCCAAGCAGTTTACGTGTTCCTTCACCTGTACGATGCTGGAACGAAAATGTCATGGCAACACCCATGATGAGCAGGAAAAATGGGAAAATAAAATCCGTAGGAGTCCAGCCATTCCATTCCGCATGTTTCAAAGGTTCATAGACTGATGACCAGGTGCCAGGGTTATTTACCAGAATCATGCCAGCAATCGTAATTCCACGAAAGACATCTAGCGAAACCATTCTATCTGTAGAAGCGGCTGCAGTGGACATTAAACGCATACAATCTCCTTCCTGATGATAATTTTTTGGGGCTTTCTCAATACCTCTTACCTATTTTTGAGAATTTTCCTCAATCTCATATTGAGCAAAGCCATTTTCAAGCACTTGAAGTGCCTTCAACTGTGGCGATTCCTGAGCATATTGGCTAAATTTAGGACCTGTTGGGAAGCATACCCGCAGTTCTTTTGGCCAATCTGTGAACCGCCAGTTTCCATTCGGCTTTGGATCAATGGTCTTTTGCTGCTGAATGTATGCAACAATGACCTGACGTACTTCATCAGTGCCGCTATAAACAATCTTGCTTCCATTTAGACCAGGAAAATTACCGCCACCATACGCGCGATAGTTATTGGTCACCACAATAAACTTTTGTTGGGCATCTATGGGCTTGCCCTGGTAGCAGAGGTTGACAATGCGATGGCTTTGCGGACCAATGAGGTTCCCCTTCATATCATATCGGGGAGGTTGGGTGATGTCAATTTCAAAAGTCACTCCATCCAGAATATCAAAATTAAAACTGGGAAATTCTTCGTTGAGCAAAGATTGAGGCTTTGTGTCCTGAATATCCAGTTGTCTGAATTGCACCGCAGACATCTCAAGCCATTCCCGCACTTCTTCACCAGTCAAGCACAGAGCTTTTAATGTATTTGGATATACATATACATTGGCAATATCCTTGATAGCCAAAGCTCCTGCTGGAACATCTGTATAACTCGTAGGTCCGCCACGCCCTCCACATTTGAAAGGCGCTGCTGCTCCGAGCATGGGTAAATCTTGATATTCCGTATCTTTGAGTTTTTCTTGAATATACCAAATTTGTGCTTGGTTGATCAGCTCCATGACAGGATTATCCTGTACTTGCGCCGTATAGGTATGCAATGGAATCAAGGTCTTTCCGACTTCTTTACGCACATACGCCAGCGTATTTTCATGATCTTGCTTGACAACAGCCTGAACAAGCGGGGCAGCCGGAACTGCCTTCATAACCCCATCTTTTGGCTGTATCAATGGCCACACTTCACTCTTTTGATCTGCCACGTGCCATTTGCCCTGCTTCAATTCCAACGATATATCAATGACTCCCAGATGGTTTCCATAAGCGCCAGCAAGAGCCACGGCCGCGTGTTGGATGGTTCCCTTTTGAATATTCACATTTGGACCTTGACGATATTTCTCACTTGGAAAGGTATCATGCGTATGACCTGCGATGATTGCATGAACACCTGGAATTTGCGCCAACCAATACACGGTATTTTCTTGTGTAGGCACAAATTCAATGCCTGCATGCGCTAGCACCACAATCACATCAGCCCCTTGTTCCTGCAACACAGGCACCAAGGCGCGGACACTCTCCACCATATCCTTGGCCACTAGTTTGCCTGCCAAATGGCCAGCATCCCATTGAATGACCTGAGGTGGAAGCACAGACAAAACACCAATCCGTACCAATCGCTTTTCGCCAGCCTGATCTAAAAAATAGCGGTCCAGAATCACATAAGGCTTAAAATAATGCTCTGTTCCTGAAGCATTGTACAAATTGCTGCAAATATAAGGAAAATCAGCACCAGCAATCACACGATTCAAAAATTCAAGCCCATAGTTAAATTCATGATTCCCAAATCCAGCCGCGTCATATTTTAAAAAATTCATGGCCTTATGCATCGGATGCACAGCCCCAGCCGGCAGCCCTTGCACACGAGCCACATAATCTCCCATAGGATTGCCTTGGATTAAATCTCCATTGTCAAACAAAAGCGTGTTATCTGTGCGCGCCTTTTGCATCAATGTCGCTGTCCGAGCTAGCCCAAAATCCTCGATGGGGTTATCTCGATAATAGTCATAATCCATTGCATTGCAATGTAAATCTGTCGTTGCTAAAATACGCAACTTCAAACTTGCCTCTTGCGCATCAGAAAATAAACAACCCGATAAGCCAATCAAAACCAACAGACCCATTCCGATCCATTTTTGCATGATAAATTTCCTTCCTAAGTGATTATTTACAAAAGAGTAAAGCGATTTTTAAGTTGTTGTCTCTTTATCTCGACTTATTTGTTACGAATATAGCATAAAATCAACCCAAAAGCAATTCAGAAAATGCAAAACCTACAATTGCAATTGATGCTGAGTTACTATAGCAGATTTTCTAACAACTTGTCAAACAACATAGTTGTTCCATAAGATTCATTAGAATCAGTATCAGCTTTATAGCAATCGAATCATGAAAATAGAAAAATCTTTGTAGATTTGCTTGTTTTTTGCTTGCTTTTTTAATATGATAGACCAAATTGTTGCGCGTTTGATTGAAATGAAAGGAACTGCAAAAGTCATCTATGGTAGAGGTAGATTGATCTGGTAATTCTCATTGTCAAATTTATTTTATCAAAATTCTATAACAAAGGGAATTTTTATGAAAACTGTATTTTGGGAAAGTTTGTGCTTCTTGCTCATTGCCATGCTTCCGCTTTTTGCTCAAAATTGGGTTTTAGTAGGTACTGCGGACTTTTCCGCAGGCCAATCAGAAAATCTTGTACTAGCCCTAGATAGTGCAAACGTTCCTTATGTTGCTTACCGAGATTCTTCGGTAACCTGGAAGACCACCGTGATGAAATTTAATGGCACCAGTTGGGTTTTGGTAGGCACTGCTGGATTTTCTGCTGGTGCAGCACAATATGTTTCCTTGGTAATAGACAGCAGCAATGTTCCTTATGTCGCTTACAGAGACGAAGGAAATAGTTTGAAAGCCACAGTAAAAAAATTCGATGGTACCAATTGGATATCTGTGGGCACTCCTGGATTTTCGGCCGGGCAAGTAGAGTATACTTTTCTCGATTTAGACAGTAGCAATGTCCCTTATATCGCTTATAGAGATTCTGCGAATAGCTCCAAAATCACGGTCATGAAATTCGATGGCACTAATTGGGTTTTAGTAGGCACTGCCGGCTTCTCTTCCAATTATGTCAACTATACCTCAATCGCTCTGGACAGCAGCAATGTTCCTTATGTTACTTTCACAGATGCTGACCAGTTCCATAAAGCTACGACGATGAAATTCAACGGCACCAGTTGGGTTTTGGTAGGCGCTGCTGGATTTTCTTCCAGCAACGCAGATTTTGCATGCATCAAGTTAGACAAAAGCAATGTTCCTTATGTTTCGTACAAAGACAGTGGTGCCAGCTCAAAAGCCACGGTCATGAAATTTAATGGCACGAATTGGGTAGCAGTAGGCACTGCTGGATTTTCTGCTGATACAGCAGCTTTTGTTTCCCCAGCGCTGGACAGTAGCAATCGTCCTTATGTTGCTTTCATAGATTCTGCGAATGGCGAAAAAACCACGGTCATGAAATTTGATGGCACGAATTGGGCGCTAGTCGGGGCTGCTGGATTTTCTACCAATTCCGCAAGCAATACCTCACTAGCATTAGACAGCACTGATATTCCTTATGTTGCTTTTCGAGATAATATGAGCTCCAAAGCCAATGTTATGAAATATCAGGCACCAACAGCGATTGAATTGTTATTTTTCAAAGCAGAATATCGCCAGGACCACATAGCCATCAATTGGGAAACCGCCACAGAATTGGATAATGCAGGATTCCATATCTGGCGAAGTGAATGCCAGCATAGCTTAGAATCAGAGCAAGCACCATCACCAAGTACCTATACCAAAATCACTGGCTTGCTCATCCCAGCTCAAGGCGGTGCTACCTGGGGCGCAAAATATAGCTTCACAGATTTTGCGATCCAGCCTGGCAAAACATATTGGTACAAGCTCGAAGATATCTCAAATCAAGGTACAAGCAAATTCCATGCACCTGTGAAAGTCAAAACTTTACCATAATCTTCGAGTACGTTACGCGGACAAACCGCAGGGTTGAGCCGCAAAAAGCGTTGACCTGTGCCAAGGATACAACTATGAATAACTATATCCCAAAAGTTAGAAAGAAAGCCAAAAGCAAAAGAGAATCGCAAAAAAGTAAAAAAATCTTGTGTGAAATAAAAATTTAGAATTTTTGCAATCGTAGTTTTAGGTTTTATCGTGCAACTATTTTTTAGTGCTATTCTAGTACAATGAGTTAGAATTTCCGAAAATCCATTTCCTGCAAAGATTGATAGGCTATTTGACTTGTATTCCACACCGGGTCTTTTGTATAATCTTTTTAATGCAGTTGATCATAAAAAAATGGCATGGAGACGAATTATGGATTACAAGCAATTGAAAGAGTGTCTGTCGGCTTTGAGCATGGCATCAGTCAACACGGCAATTCAGGCAATCAACTTCCAACTTACCTTGAGAAACAAGAGTTTTTGCCAAATCTGGCAAAAAATTTATCCAAACAGATTGGCAAAAGTTTCTCTAAAAGGAACTTAGCGCATATTGTGTTATTTTTTAGGACCTACCAATTTCGCCGACAGCGTCGGCGCAATCTTTGCCGGTAATTTTGCAGACACTATCTGCAAAATCTTCCTCTGCCTCCAAAACGTTCTTGGAACTTAGCATACAGCCTCTATTGCAAAGCCAAGACGAAGCATCTGTTTTCTTCATTCGACTTTGTAAAAATCTGACCTGGTCTCATTTTGTAGAGCTTATCAGGATTGAAGACACCACGGAACGCCAGTTTTACGAAGTCGAGACTCTGCAAAACAAATGGTCTGTTCGGGAGATGAAACGCCAGATAGACAGCCAGCTTTTTACCAGAGTTGGTTTGAGCAAGGACAAAGAGAAGGTCTTGGAGATGGCAAAAACCGGCCAGGTGGAGTCGCCCAAAGTGGAATATGCTCTGGCGGTCAGTATGCCTTTGGGTTATGATGGTCTGCACTCAGAAATGGATTTTGCAGAATTCTATCTGAATTTTCTGGCGGTCAGTATGCCTTTGGGTTATAATATTACAGGCAGTGCGCCGATGCAATCTCTAACAATTGTGCCCTATAACTATAGAAAGAACAAAGAGTTAACGCCGCTGATCTAGATTCCCCGAACTAGAATTGGCTAAGAAGCGGGTGGACGTAACCCATACCGTAGATACACGAGCCGAAAATAGTCATAGACAGCTCAAAACACCCATGTAGATGACCTGATAGCCAAACGGAATTGCGTTGACCTGAGCGGTAGTTTATCTCGAGGATATCTAGGAGAGAAAATTTATGTCTAAGACTATTGTGCTAAAAAACGATACTCACAACGAAATTGAAATTGGTACTCAACTAGAGGTTATCTCTGTAGAGGGCAATCAAATTATCATCCAGGTAAAGAACCCAGAATTGGAAGAGAAACGGGCAAAGGTAAAACACTTTATTGAGCGCGTCAGGGAAATTGCAGGCAAACCGATTGATTTAAGCAATTATGTGTCAATGAGCAAAGAGGAAATATACAAGGATATTTAGCCATGTACTTTTTAGATAGTAACCTTTGGATATACTTGTTGGGCAAGCAAGATAGCCAGAAGTCGCTTGTTATAAACCAACTATTGATAAGCCGTCCTGATGTCATAACCTCGACCCAAGTGGTCAATGAAGTTTCCTGCATTTTACTCAAAAAGCTCAAATTCAGCGAATCTCAGATTAAACAGATTGTAACTGAGTTTTACCATGATTTTGATGTTAAACCTATCACTCATAACGCAATTCTAATATCCTCTGATTTGCGCACGAAGTATCAATTTTCATTCTGGGACTCTCTTCTTGTTGCCACTGCGATAGAAGCAGACTGCGAGATTTTCTATTCAGAAGATTTACACCACAAGCTCAAGGTAGAAAACATGACCATCTTAAATCCGTTCTTGCGCCCAAGTGAGTAGATAGGAAAATAGCAAATAAGAGGAGTAGGAAATTTGAGGTTGGAAAACGAATAACAATGGACCTCCTGCCCGATATACAGCACTCCATTATCTTTCTTGCCTATCGGCTTTCCTGATAAATAGATTTCCACTTTTTTTCCATCACTTCTGGGAACTATCATAAGCTCGTTCTAGAACATCTTGCCAAAAATCGGTAACTCCCGCATCTTGTCCTTGAACAGAAAGGGAATTAGCTTACCCAAAACATCCTCGACCTGCAACCCAATCTCTGGGTAGCCAAGACTTGATTATGAAAAGAGCAAAGATGCTATTTTGCATAGGATCAAAAGTTGCCAACTGCTGGGAAGCCCAGATTTTGCTATGTTCCAGAATAGAAATAAGAGCAAGACGAATGAATGCATAAGGCATGACGCGCATCTTAGCGTTTTTCAATTGGTAGCCATGTTTTTTCATTGAATTAGAGCGCTCGCAGCAACCGCGCATGTTGCATATCTCTGTATAGCGTTTGCTGCCTCTAGGGATTTTAGGATGGATGCGGACATCCAAAGTTGGAGATACATGAACACAAGGCCCTATCATACTTTCTGGCTCGCATAGAGAGCCTAGAGGACATTCTTCACGAAAGCAAAGACGAACGATCTTGCCATTTCTACGGCCACAGCGCTTGACAGGGCAGTAATACACATCTCTGCCTTGCCGATCAAGGCCCGATCGAATCA
>JAKLHB010000219.1 GCA_022710345.1 Planctomycetota bacterium | reverse complement strand
TGCTGCGTATAGGCCTCGTTTAGCAAACCCTAGCTGCTAGTTGACTGTTGGTGCAGCAATATAAAAAATATGGTCCTGCGCAACCTGCACAAGTTATACTTTTATTTTCTTGATGCCCAATCGTTATTCATTGCTTCAACTAGCAACTTAGGTAGATTCAAACAAAGTTTTGAGGCTTTGTCAATCTGAATTTACTAAATGTTCTTTAATTGGCGAGAAGTCCTTGCTTTTCAAGCAGCACTCGCCTAAGGCAAACGAAAAATAACTTTGAGATTTTATCGGAACGGGGCTAAATTGAATTCTTGCATCTTTGTAAGAAAAACATATACTATTTTGGGTATTAGCCCTACGGATAGATAGGAGAGTTCATGGCTGAGCTATCATTTTCATCAAAACAAGAAAAGTTACCCGATGGATCTCCGATTATCATAACCAAAATCCTCGGTGCAATTGATGGAACTACCGTACGCCAATTTGAGGACAAATTAATTGGCTTTTTCAACCAAGGCGTGAAAAATTTGATTTTGATTTTCTCCGACGTAAAATACATCAACAGCACGGGTATGGGACTTTTGGTTAAGCTAGCCGACAAATTTCAAGAAGGCGGCGGCGATATTAAACTGGTCGGAGTGCCGGAAAAAGTTATTGCTCTGTTTGATATGCTAGGATTGTTATCTTTGTTTAAAATTTACGAAAATGAAACCGATGCGGTGGAATCTATTGCGAAAGCAGATTCTCCTAAACAGGCACCACCGCCACCACCGCCAGCAAAAGCAACAAAAGCAATGCCACCGCCAGCACCCAAGGCCCCACCGCCAGCGCCCAGGGCAGCACCGCCACCGCCACCGCCACCTGCACCTGCACCTGCACCTGTGAGCGAAAGTATTGATATCAGTAGCGGAATTGAAATTGGCATCGAAGGAGAGTCTAGCAGCACACCAGCAGCGCCTGTTAATTGGCCTTATGACACGACTTGTTCTCATTGCAGTGGGCCAATCCAATTTCCTGCAAAGGGAAATTTTAAATGCCCACGATGCAATAGTTTCCTGAGTGTCAATGAATATGGGCAACAGACTGTGTATGCGGCAGTTTCTTCAAAAATTATTGAGTTGAAATGCCCTTGCAATGCAGGATACATTACCAGTGCCCAAAGTGTAGTCTCAAGCTTAGCGCAACAAGTTGGATATAGCAATACGTTTAGCGATGAGATGAATGTTGCTTTAGAAAATGCTTTGGGAATTGTGATTGAAAAAAGCAACCAAAATGTCGAAACATTCCAACTTTTAGCAGTAGCTGATGGCACAGATATGGTTGTTGGCATTCAATCTATGAACCCATTTTTAGTCCAAGGCGGGCCACGGGATCCTAGACTTCCAGTCATTGCACGCAAAGTAGATCGTTTGGAAGTATTCCCTCTGCCCAACAAAGGGCAACTATTGAAAATGACGAAAAAACGTAAATAATGGCTCCAGCACAAAGTTGTCTAACCTTGGGAATGTTCCCAAGGTCGTCACTTCCTGTTATCTAGTTGCAAGATGCAAGTTGTCAGTCATAGCCCTCATCTTGATTCCCCTAGCGACGTGCTAGGAAACTCTAGTTGCTAGTTGACTAAGGACGCGACACATCGCCACGAGTAATGGTACCTCTTGATGAACTCCAGATTGCGAGCTCTATTAACCACGTAGTTCCCGGAGCAAACTGGCAGGTAAATCTGCCCATTGGTGCAGCAATGTTCAAGTATGAGTCTGCATAACTCATACTTTTCATTCATGATACGACTATACAAAATAAATTTCTAAATTTTTCAACTGGCGACTTGGATAGATGTTATTTCAAATAGTTTGGGGCTGGAAACTAGATGTAGAATGCTATCAATAAGTTAAGCAACTTGCTCTCTCCATCAGTTAGGTTGCATCAATGAGCACCACGATTTTCCCAACGAAAATCAAAAAAATTTCCAGATATAATTTTTGGTATTTGGAAGTGATGATGCCTAAGTGTTTTGATAAAAACTTGGCCAATGCAATCCAAGATTTTTTTGAACACTTGCGTGCCCAAAATACAAAAAACATTCTTTTTGTATTTTCTCCAACAGAGGTAATGGATAGCACTGGGATTGGTTTATTGGTCAATTTTCAAGAAGAATTTAGCCAACAAGGCTTTAGCTTAAAATTGATTGCTGTTTCTCAAAAAATCTTGCATTTATTTGAAATATTAGGACTAGCTGATTTTTTCCAAATTTATTCTTCTATTCAAGAAGCCTTGAGTTCCTTTTTCCCAGAAAAAGAGCAAGCTTTTTTTTCTAGTACGGCTTGGGAAAAAGAGGTAGTGGAAAGTTCAGAACCACAGCAAAGGGAAAATGATAGCGACTTTCCTGATCCGGCTGTGATTCAAACCCCTATGCATGTCGAAAGTCTAAGTACCGAAGCTGTTCAGCATACAGACGCACAAAAAAAATCCTCCACCTCTGAAGAAATCTTCGCTGAAGATAATAGTGATAAGAACCCAATTGTAAAGCGCTATCATACCATCAAAATCAAAAAAAAACCCGAAGACAGCAAAGATGGCAAATTGCCATATAGTGTAAAAATTGACTATTATAGTCAAATGTTAGTCGCACAAGAATTTTCACTGCGGATCGTGGTTTTAGGGCAAGCAAAAAAAAAAGACAAAAGCACTTGGGAAATCATACCAAAACTTCCGGGTTGCTTAATTGTTCCTTGCAGCATCAGCATCCATGATGCTGAGCTGCCGTGTGAATTTTTCTTTTCTGTGGTACCCTTAGCTCCAACGCATGCCCATGCTGAACTCCTTATTTATAACAAACATAGCCCACTTCGGCAATTTCCACTCAAAATACAGGTTCAGACTAGGCTCATCCCAAAACTTTGCATTTTGGGTGCTATGCTCATATTTATAGGTACCGTCATTTTTCACTCATTTGAATTTCCAATAACACTCAATCCTCCATTTTTAATTCAACTTCTTCATACAATATTCTTTATATTTGCTGGCTCATGTTTTGGTGGATTTCTTTGGACTTCTATTTTTTTGTTTGCTGGATTTTTTTATGAACGCTATCGTTTAAAACCTCAAAAATCCTCCACTCAAATTCATTTTTACGAAAAAGATGATTAGGTAGAAATGATATGCAACGCAACCAAATTCAAATACATAACGTTGTGCCACCAGAATATGGGTATAAAATTTTTGATACTCAACTCGCCAGCGAATTGTCAAAAAAAAATGCAGTGATTGACCAAATTTTATCCTTGCTTCAAGCACACCTCAAATTGGATACCCAAGATGAAACTTGGATTCGTCTGTGTTTAGATGAAGTGATCATCAATGCAATTCGACATGGAAACCATGAGGACCCTACTAAAAAAGTTGCCATTGCTTTGTTTGCAAATCAACAGGGTTGGGCAATACGAGTGGAAGATGAGGGAGAAGGCTTTTCAGTTTCTGATTTACCCAACCTAGATGGGCAAGAATATTGGGAAGCAGAGCACGGACGTGGAATTTTGCTCATCCAGAGTTATATGGATGAAATTTGGTATTATGACAAAGGCAATCGAGTGCAGCTCTTTAAAAGACTGCAAAAACCCTGGCGTAAATGGATAAAAAAGATATGCCAATTTTTCCGCGTGTGTTCCTAAGCACGTGCTAACGGCGGCCAGCTTTCTAAGCTAGTCGCCGTTATTTGCTTAACCCAAGGAATTTTTAGATTTTAAAATACAGTCGGCTAGGCTTCTCACCGCACCATGCCCCCCTGTATACGGAGCGATAAACTGGGCAACATTTAAAACTTCCTCAACAGCATCTACTGGCGCTGCTGAAATGCCAACTCTTTGTAATACAGGAAGATCAGGCAAATCATCTCCCATGTATGCTACCTCTTCATTTTGAAGTTGCATTTGGGCTAAAATTTTTTGATATGCAACATCTTTATCTCCAATATCTTGGTATACAATATTGATTTGCAGATCCTCTAAACGCCTTGTCAATGCCTTAGAACTTCGACCTGTGATAATGCCCACTTGAATTTGCTTTTTCTGCAACAACCTGATCCCCAAACCATCGTGTACATGGAATGGTTTCACCATCTCGCCTTCAGCGCTCATCCAAATCACTCCATCACTCAGTACTCCATCCACATCTAAAAGCACCATTCGAATCTTTTTTAATTTTTGTATCATGACCTCGGGTGACACACCCTTGATTTGAATACCCATTTGGGCAAAATCAATTTGCATAGCCCATATCCTTTTTTAAGCTTACGTATTCGTAATTTTTAGTTATGTCTGCGCTAGGTGAATCCTGTGTGCATAGCAAAAGTGTGTTTTGCTATGCACAGATGTAACATAAATTTTGAAAATTACTTCGGTTGTTCAGGCTTCGGTTGTTCAGGCTGCTGGGCAGGTTCTTCCGGCTTAGATTGTGCTTGCTCTTTCATCATATTTAAGATCATAGCAAGGCGTTGTGCCAATTGACTTTCTGGATCAGCCTGGATGGCTTTTTCCAAACATTCCATGGCTTTGTCTATTTGTTTTAATTGAAAATAGGCTGCGCCCATGCAATAGTACAACAACAGTGCGGCTTGTTTGGTAGGTTTTTTCTCGATCAATGGTTCCAAAGCTTTGAGTGCTTCTTCCCATTTTCGAGTTTCGAGATATTGCTCTGCAATTTTAGGAAGATGCTGGGTCAAAATCTCGATATTTTGTGCTTCCTGTGGATCGTATTTTTTGAGATTTTCCAAATATGGGGCTGCTAGCTTTTGATATTTTTGTTTTGTTGCTTCATCTTGAGCTTCATTTTCTTTTTCTGCATAGTAACGATAGAGTTCCCCAGAATACTTACCATTGAATTTATATTCGTTTTGAGGATCAAGAACCACAATTTGTTCTTTTAATTCCACATAGGCAAAGCCGACCTGATGTTTTTCCATTAAATTGAGTACGGCTTCTATAGCAGTGATTTGTTCCACCACAGTCCCTGTCCCAATTTTCTTAAGCTGTTCATCACGTTGAACTTTTACCTGCATTAAATCATCCAAATGCTTCATATAAGCTGCGCCACCGCCACGTTGATAGCCAGTTTTAGCATAGATTTTACCTGTGGAATCCAATAAGCAAATGGTGGGGAAACCTTCGATCGCAAATTCTTTGGCTAGTTGTTCGTTTTGCTGTTTTTCAGCTTCTGGCAGTTCTTTTTCTTTTGGGAAATCAAGCTTTAGCAAAACAAATTTTTTATTGACAGATTCTTTCCATTCTTGGCTTTGGAAAACTTCTTGGTCCAATCTTTGGCACCAAACACACCAATCAGAACCAGTGAAATCTACCAAAATATCCTTGCTCAATTCTTTAGCTTGGCTTTTGGCTTGATCGAACGAAGTGAGCCATGCTTGTGCATGTAGGCAAGATACCAACGCAAATACCATGATAAAGCTAAGGAGAAGATTTTTCATAAAAAAAATTCCTTTTGAAAATAAAAAAACTAAATCCTACGGAAATTATACCATAATTCTATGGAAAAAAGTTGCTTATTCAAGCAAAATTTTCGATAATCATACAGAATGAGCATTGTTGTCCAAGCATTTGTTCACAAGCAAAATCATTCTTCTCGACATTATTTTGGAAATGGGTATACTGTGATCTCCTCTATTATCCAGCAACTTCAGTCTAAAAAAACAGAAGAAAAAAAAGCAGCATTGCAGCAACTCAAGCAATCTGGGGCAGATGCTGTTTCAGCGATCCCCTATGTATTGGAATTAATTCAAAAAGATCTTCCAAGTATGCAGCCATTAGCATTAGAAATATTGAATTATATTGCTCTTCAGTATACGCATGATGTTTGGGATATGATCCCCCGCATCATACGTCTTTTGCAGCATCCTCAACGTTTCGTCAGAAGTGAAATTGCAAAGCTTTTAAGAAAAATAGCACTAGGTGCGCATTTATCAAAAACACATTCTTTCATAGCCGCAGAGAGAAGCCGGCTTGAACCAAAAATTTATGCTTATGTAGAGCAAAACCTTGGGAATATTTCTGATGAAAAATTGATAGCATACATTGAAAGCCAAGTTAGCATTGGCGAGAAAAAACAGCCTACTAAATTGAGTGCCAAGGAAGGGCCGTCTGAAGCGGACAGGAAACGCCAAGAGATTGAAGTTCCTCATAAAGATATTCATCCTGAATTAGAAGCTATTTATGATGCAGAAGACATTTATGGATTAGATCGTGAAATTGATTCCACTCAAAAAGAGCTTCAATCAGCACCGCCCATTCAGAACCAAGCAGAAGCAACGCCAGATAGTCCAGGGCATTCTGCTGAAGAAGAACCATTTTTGGAAGATTTAGGCAAAGATGAACGAACTCCTAAGACAGAAGAATTGCCAATTCCACAAGAAGAACCGGTCTCTACACCTAAGCCAAGCTCTTCAAACGATCACGAAGAAACAGCCCTAGGTGAGGCGGAGTCCTGGCTAGCAGCCAAAGATGCAAATTCAAGCGTCGCAAAGCAGTATTACAGTCTTGATCGCACGTTGGCAGCGCTCAACATTACAGAGCAACAATTAATTCAATTGGTGCTTGATGAACAGTTGACAGCGATTTACGACAATAACGAAACGAATTTTTTAGAATCCCAAGTAAAAGAATTTTGGAAACAGCCAGATCATGCCATCTATCCGTTGGGCAAGATTTTACTTAAACTCAAAATCATTACAGAGTCTCAATTAGAAATTGCCCTTGCATATCAAAAAGAGCATGGTATGCGCTTAGGGCAAGCATTATTGGCATTAGAATATGTGAATGGAGAGCAGTTAGCCCGCGCATTTGCAATTCGTTGGGAACTTCCTTATATTGATGTAGCAAACTATCCGATTGACATACGAGTTTTGCAGGAATGTCCTTTAACTGCTATCAAAAATGAACGCATCTTCCCAATACGACAAATGGAACACACACTATTGATCGCAATCAGCGATCTCGATGATTTCCCCCATCGTAAGGATGAGCTCCAATTTATCTTTGGCTGCCCATTGGAATTTGCGATCACATCTCCTAGGTCAATACAACTGGCTATTGAAAAATACTATCCAACTGAAGGAGAAGTTGTTTATGATCCATTGAAAGAAGTGGATGAAGAAGAAGAGATGAATGCCTTAGAAGCTACTGAATTAGAAATTACGGATGAATTGCAAAAAGGAGAGTTACTACCAGCTAAGATTGCAGAAGAAGATGGCCTACTGATGGCTGAGGAAACAGAAGAAATCGAAGAAGTTGAACCTGAGGAAGGTATTGTAAAAAAATTGCCACCTATGCCGCCATTAGACATAAGTCGAATGGCCAAAGAAAAAGCTGAACAAGCAGAACCTGAGCCATCTGAGCCTGTTGCAGCCAGCGACAAGACAGTCGTGCTCCCAGGGCCAGAGAATATTGTACCTCCTGCGACGCTTCCCGAAGGAGGAGAATCAACAACAGGAGAAGCGCCTCCCAGTGATCAAACAGTCGTGCTGCCTTCGCCAGAACCTTCTGTGATGCCAGCACAGCCTCCTGAAGCAAGTTTAGAAAAAATTCCTCCACGCGGCGATGAATCAGGCCAAGCAGAAATAGCCACAGAAGAAATGAAATTGGAAGAAATTCAATTAGGTGAAACATGGGAGGAAAAACTAGAAAAGCTTCAGTCCACTGACGGCGAGCCATTATCCCTTATAGAACCTGATGAATATAGAAAGCATTTCAAACCCAAGAAAAAAGCTAAGAAAGAAAAGCCCTCAGGACCAAGTTTTAAGAAAAAAGCCAAAAAAGAAAAACCCCCAGAACCTCCTAAACCTTTAACGCCATCAGAAGAATTTCGTTTTGATCAATGGGCTGAAGATTTAATTGAAGGAGCAAAAAAAGACGGTAAAATCCTACCACCACCTGAAAAACCTAAAGAAGATCGCAAAGCAAAGCCTAGTTCTACACAAGCAAAGTCTAGTCCTACACAAATCAATTTAATAGGCGACGTGCACAAGGATGTTGCTAGAGGTATCTCTCTACCTGAAAGTATGTCAAAGGGTGAAGTGCTCAGAACTTTTGATATGCCGCGTCGCCCTGCACCTATGAAACCACCAGTGACTAAGAGAGAATCATTAGTAGGAGGCATACCGCCTTCAGAAGAGCCTAAAGCCATACCTTCAGAAGAATCCAAAGCGATTCCTCCGCCTCCAGTGAAACCACCAGTGACTAGGAGAGAGTTATTATTAAGAGGCCTATCGTCTTCAGAAGAGCCTAAAGCCATGCCTTTAGAAGAATCCAAAGCGATTCCTCCGCCTCCAGTGAAACCACCAGTGACTAGGAGAGAGTTATTATTAAGAGGCCTAT
>JAKLHB010000218.1 GCA_022710345.1 Planctomycetota bacterium | reverse complement strand
AGCACTTGCATTATGCATTTTTATTGCAAGGATTGTAAAACTTGCTTTCTGTGTTACTACAGAAACCTCTGATTACTTCTCAGAAGCAGGAGCCAGAGCTTCTTCTCGATTGGTCGCATAGTAGATGTCCACAATCCAATAGTTTTCTTGTACAGGTTCCATAGAAACCGCTTTTGACTGTTCCATTTTCCAATAGGGTATCTTGTCTTTGGTCATTTCCGAAAGTCTGCGCCGTTCTTGTGGACTAGATCCTGTGCAAATGAGCTCGCTTATATCTTCAAGCACCAAGCTATTGCTTGCATGATAGTCATGGCCAAAATAATTGGTGTCCACTGCAGAGACATCTATGACATCTATGCCGTCCATGAGCAAATAGGGGCCATCTGCTCCCACTGCTCCAGCACGGTCCACACTGTTTAAAAAATCAGAGGCATATAATGCCTTATCCTTTTGGGAAGCATATAGAGTATAATGAGTTGCTAAATCAGGTGCTTTGAGAACATCGCTGAATCGTTGTTTAAAAATCGGGTATTGCACATCAGGTGCCGCAAAGATCACCTGGCCTAATTTGATTTGGGAACGCAAGGTTGGGTCTGCTGCAAGCTGATGTAAAACGTTCAAAAGGATTTGATTGCCCATGCTGTAAGCAATGATATGAATGGCTGAGGCATTGGTTCGCTCTCTTAACGCGCATAAAAATTGGCGGAAATAGATAATGGAAACTTCGCTGGTTTCTCGATCTGCCTGATACTTTAAGGTTTTTCCATATGATGGCCAACTAAATAATGCAGTGATGCCTGGAAATTTAATATCGTGCGTGATTTGTGCAGATCGTTTCGCAGCTTCTTCAAACGTAGTCTGAAATCCATGGACATACACCAGCAAATTTTTGCTCGAGGCTTTGTTCAATTGAGATTGCATTTGATTGAAGAATTCATCCACAGTATAAGCACGTGTTTCTAGAATCATAACATGCTCACTTGGTTTTTCTTGGAATTCCCACCTATACCAAACTGGCGATTCCAAAGCCCCAGGTTTATGTTTGAATGGAATGCTTACTTTGCAGATGCCCCAATGCATCGGACTATCTCCTCGATCTGGAGCATCAGCATAGGCTACTTTTTCTTTACGTCCTATGCTGCTTCCAGAAGCTGAAGGCATTGGGTTCGTCGTGACCTGCAAGCAAATCGTGGCATAGTCTTTTTTCTTGGAAAGTCTGATTTGAGCTGTTTTTTGGCCATTGCGTAAACTTTGGTTCAGCTCGTATTTTTCAACAAGTTTGTCCTTGATTTTCAATTCCACTGTGGTTTTGAGCAAAACAGTTTCTGCATCTTGGAGTTTGATGCTCAGGTAGGGAGCAAATTGTAAGGCTAGCTCGTCACTTTTCCCAGCCCATTTTATCTGAAACTCTTGGCCGATAAACATGGAAAGCGGCTCAGACTGATCGTATTCATTCACATCATCTGAACTTAAATAATCGTGATCGTAAATAGTTCCATACCAGCGGACAGAAACTTGCATCATCTGTGCATTGCTATAAATGCAGGACAATGCAATGAAACATAATCCAAGGCTTAGCATTTTTATAGAAACCATATTCTCTACCTTTTATTTGAGTGTAGGGGCGGCCGGCCGGCCGCCTTCTTTACACCACATAACAGTTTTTCACTCAATAAATGAAACGTGCCATCAATCAAAGATTTTTATTGATTGAATTGATGCACACCGGCTGTTTCAATTTTTGATTTTTCAAACAGAGTATTGATCGAAGAAAGGGCTTTCCACTCAAATCGAATTGCCATACCACAATCGCTTGAAAACTCGCGTGGCGTAGGAATCAGCTTGCATGGCAGCCCGGCTTGCTTCAATACTTTTTCAGCTCGAAATACCTCAGAAGAGGTGTGAAACAGAATCACGCCATAGTCACTCATTTTCGAATGATCCTTTGCAAAGCAAAAAGCGCTTTGGCGATGACTTTTGGGGTCGTATTCATACCAATGGCCCATCGAACAGTTCCTTCTGGAAAAGTTCCAATTGTGCGGTGGGCGGCTGGTGCGCAGTGAAGTCCTACGCGACATAATACTTCGAACTCTTCATCCAAGCGGTATCCAATTTCTGATACTTTTTTGCCTTGAACTGTAAAAGAAACAACTCCGGTCCTTGGTTCTTCAGGTTTTGGGCCATAGACTTGAATACCAGGAATATTGCAAAGCCCTTCTATGAGAATTTTGGCCAACGACGTTTCGTATGCTTGTATTGAAGAGACTTGTTTTTGCAAGACTTCCTCAACGCCAGCACCAAGTCCAGCAATACCTGGGCCATTGAGTGTCCCACTTTCAAAGCGATCTGGCAAAAATTCTGGCTGTTCTTCAAATTCTGATTTGCTGCCTGTTCCTCCCAACACAATGGGGCTTACATCAGTAGCCTTGATTCGATTGCCAAGCACAAGCCCGCCTGTGCCAGATGGCCCTAGAAGGCCTTTATGTCCGCTAAATGTCAGGAAATCTATATGCATTTGTTGGACATCTATGGGTATTGTACCTGCTGATTGAGCAGCATCTACTACAAAAAATGCATTCGTTTTTCGAACCATGTCACCAATGGTTTGAATTGGAAGCACTATGCCAGTAACATTGGAAGCATGGTTGATAATGACCATTTTTGTATCTGCATCAAGCAAACGTTCTAATTCTGACAAATCTAGAGAAGAATCTGGCCGGCAAGCTATGACAGTGATCTGGATTCCTGCTTTTTCTAATTTTCTTAATGGCCGCATTACAGCATTGTGTTCGATGCTAGTTGTGAGAACCTTGTCACCAGGCTTCAGTATGCCTTGTATGACAAGGTTTAGCGAAGCTGTAGCATTAGTGGTAAAAATAACTTTCAGTGGATCGGGCACACTAAAAAGTTTGGCAATAGATTCTCTTGTTTCGTATATAATGCGGCCTGCTGCGATAGAGAGGCGATGGCCAGAGCGGCTCGGATTCCCGCCTGCTTTTTCTAAAAAGCCAACCATTGCACGCAGGACTGATTTGGGCTTTGGCCATGATGTGGCTGCATGATCCAGGTATATCATTTTTGTATCAAAATTTTAAAAGTATCTTTATTTTGTTGTGTAACTTCAACTTTCCAACCAGCGTGTGTAGCCATACGAGCGATATTTTCACAGGCGATTTCTGAATCAGCTAGAACTTCGACAATGCCAGTTGCTAACTTTTTTAATTCTTTGGAAACCTGAAGCACTGGCTGTGGACAGGAAAGTCCCTGTACATCAATGACAATATTTGCACCCATGGTGTTCTCCTATGAGATTGTGTTAATTGGATTGTCTAGGATCTCTGAATGTAAGGCCAATCAGAACGCATAGAACAATGCCAATCACAACGATCGTTGGGCCATAGATTCCTGGCCCTGTTGGTGAGCTTGCTAGACTATAGTTGTGCGAAATGCCTGCACCGACTAGCATACCTAGAATAAAGACTCCAGCATCTCCGTCACCTTCTCCTGCAAGAAACAACTGACGGCCTGGGCATCCTCCAGCAAGCGTGAATGCAAGTCCTGCCAAAAGCATACCTCCAAAGTTCCAAAGTGCATTCGTGTGGGCTATTGGCTGGTTGGCAAAACTTGGATTGAAGCAACCAAGCGATAGATTGGTTAAAAATGCTGCGATCACCAGTGCAAGAATGCCATAAAACAGGTGAGCATCACGGAGCAGAATAAGATCGCGGATTGCGCCTACTGTACAAAAACGGCTTCGTTGTGCGAGCCCACCAATGAGAATCCCAATTCCAAGCGAAAGGAATATAGGAGCATGTTGGCTTCCAGGTCCATTAGTGGAGAAAAAGATAGGGCCTGCAGGTTTACCATCCATAAGGCCGAATTGCGGGGCAACAATGACCAATGCCAAAAGGATCAGCATGAGTACAGGCATGGTCCAGCCCAATGCTTTTGGCCCAGGCCAATTTCGCCCCAGGCTAAATCCCATACGTAAAAAAATAATGCCTATTGCAATGCCTGCTGCCAAGCCTAATATGCCCCAAATTGCATTTAAATCGCCACCACTGAGTCGGAGATAAGCGCGCCAGGGGCATCCTAGAAAAACAAGCGCACCCATCACACTCAACATCCCGAGGAAAAAACGCACAAGTGGCGCAGATCCGCAACGTGGTCTAAATTCGCGACATGCGATGGCTGCCAAAAAGGATCCGATCACAAATCCTACAATCTCTGGCCGAATATACTGTACTACGTTTGCTCGGTGGAATCCTAATGCGCCTGAAATATCGCGGACAAAACAGGCAACGCATACGCCCATATTGCCAGGGTTGCCAAAATACACGAGTAAAGGAGCCAGGATGCCGATCAAACATCCTGTGATGATAGGGCCCCAGTGGGAGGTAAAAATACGAGTGAGAGAAGTCAAGTGAGTGTCCTTTCAAAAATTAGATTCTATTACCGTTCAAAAATTAGATTCTATTACCGTTAAGTTAACACATTGCTTTATAAATATAAAAATGCGGCTAGCTTTGTGCTTATGCGCGTGTAGAGACAACCAGCGACCGGCTGGTCGCCCTGCTTTGCCTCTCCAAAACACATCTAGTTGCTTTATTTTCCAGGGATCATCAACCTGCATCCCACATAGTTATTTCCATTGGAAACGTTTTGTGGAAGGGTGGCTTGGGTTAAATAACAGGCTTCTTCTGGATATATCCATGCTCCACCAACTAAATATTTTTCAGATGTCCATTCATAGACATTGCCAGCCATATTGAAGCAATCGAATGGAGACCTACCTTGCGCAAAAGCTGTGATGGGTGCTAAAAATTCATAGCCATCATCGCCAGCACGGCTTAAAGATGGTGCAAAATTGCATTGATTGGTAGGAGGTTCATTCCCCCAAGGGTATATACGGCGGGGATTAGGATTGCGTTTCAATTGGATGGGTAAATCGCTTTCCCAATCTGGAATCAACGTACTACGGCCTCCGGCTTTTAACCATTGTGCTCTGCTAGGGACACTTTTGCCAGACCAACGGCAGTATTCTTGCACATCTTCCCAGGAAATATAGATCACTGGATACGTAGGGCCATATTTTTCCTGAATTCCTCGCCAACTGGTACTGGCTCGCTTATAACGACGGCCATCCCATTCTATGGTATATTCATTGACTTCAGCCGAAGTCCTATACTTGGTGCTTTTGACAAAGCGTTCGAATTGTTCCACGGATAGTTCATATTTATCCATGTAAAAACCCTGTGGTATCGCATCATCACTAGGGATATAGACCAGGATGCTATTGTCTTTTTGCCAAATATACTCACCACGATTTCCCTTGACAAGCCCATCAGGCAATGTTTCTCCAAACCAGCCGGGTAGGTCAATGATAACCGTTGTTTCTTGAGAGATGCCTGTTTCCATATCTGTGATTTGAATGGAAAATCGTCCTAATGTCTGACCAGCTTGATAAGTAATTTCTTGCGAATTTCCTGGTGTTGGAGTAGATGTTCCGCCGGTGATATTCCACTGGGGATTAAAAGTAATCGGTTGCTCTTGAGCAGTATAACCTTTAGCCAAGAATACACATTTTTCTGATGGCTTTAAGAATACATCGCCTTGTGGAACAATGACAATGCGATTCAATGGGCCGATGATTTCTACTTGGGCCTTGGCCATCAGATTGGTTTTAGCATCTTTGACCTGCACCGTATGAAAACCAGGCACATTGCCAGCAACATATACGCCATCATTGGAAATAGAGCCCCCTGAAGCTGACCATATAGGTTGAAATGCAATTTTTTGTTGTTCTATGGTATAACCTATGGCTTGAAATGACAGTTTTTCTCCGCGTTTTAATTGGATACTTTTGGGGAAAATTTCAATTTTTGCGAGTTCTGGTGCTTGAATTTTAAAAGCAATCGTCCGTTGAATTTGGTTTGGCCCTAAGCTAAGGCTAATTTGCAAAACATGCTTTCCAGGTATATGTTTAACTTTAAGAAGAACCAAAGCTTCTTGCATTCCTGAACCAGGGGTTTTCAGCAGGGTTCTTTCGATGGTCTGCATGATTTCAGGATTACTGATCTTGAGTTTTACAGTGGCTTTAGGCTCTTGAGTTTGCCATTGAATTTTACAAAAAATATTTTCGCCTATAGCAAACTCGTCTTTTGCTTGGTCTTTGTTATCCAACAGCGTGATGTTTTGGATATTGAGAAAAGGCTCTGTTTTTTTCCATTCAAACGATAGAATCTGCGAAGTCAAGAGGCTGTCACCTTTGCGAATGAACAGGGTCAGGAAATATGGCCCAGGCTTAGGCTGGGATATTTTCATAGGTAAAATTGCTTTTCTACTCGGAATAGGCACACTTTGGGAAAAGGACATTTTTTCACCACTGCCTTCGATTTTTAATGAATCGAAGTCATCTGCATCCCCAGTCCATTCCACTGCAACATAAACTTCTTCCAATAAATCAAAGCTTGTTCTTTTGGTACCTGTTACATCCACAATTTGGACAGAAGTGATTTTCAGAATAGGCAGTTCTTTCACAATAAAAGCAATATCTTTTTGGACTTTTTTGGATTCAAGCAGAAGGCAAACATTGATCGTCTTTTTTCCTGCAGTTTCACTGGCATTAGGAAGTGAAATTTTTTGTGTGTAATCTTTAGGCTCCACCAGAGGGAGTAAAATCTGTTCTTTTTGTACTGAACCTGTGATATTGAGGATCAAAGAACATGGTAAAGCGTTTCGGGCTGCAATCCTCCATTGGAGATACAATTGAATATCTTCTCCCTGATAAAATTCTTGGCGAATGTCTCCGAATTGATTCATCAGGTATGCATGCATCACCTCTAATTCAAATTGAGCGGGGATCAATTCAAACTGAATTTGCTGAGTGAGTTGTTGTGAGTCTTGGCCAATTTTGACTTCCAAAGAATAGATACCTGGTTTGGGCTGCAAGATTTGGATTTCTGTTCTTTCTTCCACAGTACTTTTGGTAGGGTCAGGATGGATCACACGCTGAATCGGAGAAATTCCTGAACCTTGAATTTGCATCATAAAAGGGGCAATTTTTTTTCCATGCCACTCTAAAACAGCCAATATAAAAACAGGTTCGTGGATTTCAAATTGTTCTCGTATCTCAGATTTTTGTGTCACAACTTTGAGCAATCGAATACTGAGTTTGAGATTAGATGGCCACAGTATATAAGCCAGCAGCAGTAAAAATACTCCAGAGGTGATTCCTATGATCCAGGATTTAGGTAACCGCGGAACTCTATCGTGTGGTTTAACATAAATCTGTGTTGCTTGGGATAGTAAAGCAGGTCTCTTTCGTTCTTCAGTGATATCGCCCAAACGTTCATCAAATGTAACTTCCGTGTTCGGAACCTTATGCTCTCTACTTTCATCAAACGTCACTTCTGTAGATGATATATTGGGGATCGGCTGATTGGGTATTGGAAATGTCTCAGAAATTCCCATGATTTCTTCAAACCGAGGCATTTTTGTAGCTTCGGCTGAGATTTCTTCGGTTCCTGCAACATCAAGTGTATCAGCTACATCTGCCATATCATCTGTGCGAAGTTCACGGGGTAATTCCATGTATTTTTGTTGCCGAGTTTCTGCAAATTGGGAAATGACTTCTTCTTCAATATTGGTGCTATGGTTGGTAGCAGAATCGCTCATGGTCTCAATAGCAGATGTCGTGAGCAAGCTTTCTCCATTCAACGAGCTGATCGGCATAGTCCAATTTTTTTCAAATTCTTCTATGGCAGCAATGACCTCAACCATATTTTGATAGCGGTTGAATTGCTCACGTTCCAGCATTTTTAGAATGATGTGATTGAGTGCTTCTGGCAGCTCAGGCAACAATTTTTGCGGGCTTGGAAATTCCTCCCCTCGGAATAGAGCGAATAAGATTTCATGGCTATTTTTGCCTTGGTAAAGCTGGCTGCCTGTGATCATTTGGTAAAATGTGGCACCAAGAGAATAAATATCAGTCGTTGGCCCGATTTTTTTTACATCCATGACTTGTTCTGGTGCCATATACGCAGGCGTGCCTGCAATTTTATTGCTTAAATCTTGAACACTGCGTTGGTATTGTACGAGTCCAAAATCTCCGACTTTGACCACTAATTGTTTCGTAATATATAAATTATGTGGTTTGATATCACGATGAATAAGCCCTTTTGCATGCACTGCATGAAGTCCTTGTGCTGCTTCTTTAATAATCTTAAGTGCATCTGGGATAGGTATTTTTTGATGAATGCGAATCAATTTAGCACAATCAATCCCAGGCACATATTCCATGATCAGATACCAAAAGTCATCTGTTTCACCTACATCATAGACTTCCACGATGTTATTATGCTTAATTTGGGCTGCTGTACGTGCTTCATGCCGAAAATTTTCTACCAATCGCTTGTCCATATCCGGAGTCTTCAGCAAAA
>JAKLHB010000217.1 GCA_022710345.1 Planctomycetota bacterium | reverse complement strand
CAGTAAGCGTATGATTGATCACCAAAAAAGCTAAGCCGAGGAACCTACGCGCCAAAGTTCCCTGGCTTAGCTTACCATTCCACGGTACTGTATTTTTAAGTGCTTCGCAAGTCAGTGTAAATTTGATACATCAAATCTTTCATCTGAAAGAACACATTTGCAATTTCTGGATCAAAGCGACGGCCTACCTCAGTTTTCAAGATAGTAACTGCGGTATCCAGGTTATACGCTTTTTTATAGCAGCGATCGGCTATCAAAGCATCAAACACATCGCATAAAGTAACAATGCGAGCGGGCAAAGGAATAGTCGCACCTTTTAGCCCATAAGGATAGCCACTGCCATCATAATTTTCATGATGATACAAAGCAATATCATGCGCTGTTTGCAAAAATGGAACATTTTCCAAAATACGGCCTCCATAAACCGTATGCATTTTCATAATCTCAAATTCCTGTGGATTCAATTGATCTGCTTTTTTTAGAATCATAGGATCAATCAAAATTTTGCCTATGTCATGCATAGTACTGGAATAGCGAATTTGATCTACATAAGTTTCAGGAAGCTGCATTGCCTGGCTAAGATGCTCTGAATACCGGCTAACTCGCTTGAGATGGTTACCAGTGTCTTCATCATTGATTTCTGCTATTTTAGCTAATACAATGGTAGTTTCTAAATGAGCACTCTTATTGTGCAATAAGGCATCTTCCAGTTTGATCACTGTCAGACGTAAATCCCTGGTTTTTTGGACAACCATTTCTTCTAAATATTGCTGGTACTTTTGCTTCTCTAGGATTAAATGCCGATAATCTAAGGCACGCGAAACACTAATCCAAACATCATCCGAATCAAATGGTTTGGTCAAAAAATCGTAAGCTCCAAAACGAAAAGAGTTTTTTGCAATTTCAATATCATGAGATGCAGTGATCATGATTACTAAAATATCTGGATACCGACGTTTTATCTCTTGCAACAGCTCAAGCCCTGACATATCTGGCATATGTACATCTGTAATCACAATATCTACTGCATGCTCTTCAAGTTTATAAAGGGCCTCATGGGCAGAATCTGTAGTATATACAGTCAAACCCTTGGGCATCAAAATACGGCTTAAAATTTGACAAATTGGCTTTTGATCATCCACAATCAGCAAAATGCCTTCTCTCAGGTCCATGTTCGTCTTTCCTGCTTTTAGGCTAGACTGAAATCCTTAACTAATTGCTAGTTGTTCCTCATGATCCAATTGACCCGCACGCTTCAAATTACTTCCGTGCGGGTTCAATTTCGTAAGAATCAATTCCCTAACAATCAGGAATCCTTAGAATTATGCTTATGATATAGATTTTGAAAAGTTTTTGCAAGCATAATAAATATTCATCAAATTGATCGAAGTTTCTTGGCATAACACATAGCAAACCAATTCCAAGAACTCTTTTTCATCGTCTGCTTGGGATGTCATTTGATAATTCCCAGAAGTTTTAACCCCAAATTTAGCAAATATTTGAGATAAAGATTCTTTTCTTTGGTAAATTTTGCGAGCTGTTTCAATAATTTGATTCAATATATCCACACGAAATCGAATTTTGCTTAATTCAGATAGACTCATTTCGGCTAATCTTTCATCAGACAGATTGTCCGGATTAATCACACTGCCTGAATCAGATTGAATATCTAAAGTAATCAATTTGCCATCATCCAGGCCAGATTTGAATAATTTTTTGATTTCCAAGGCCAAAAGTGTTACCATTTGTTTCTTTACGTTCACAGCCTTGATTTCACGGTCTGTTAAACTCTTCGCCGCACCCGGGATTTCCACTGTGTCTGTTTTGGATTCTTTGACAATTGCTTCAGTATCTAATTTGGCTTTGCGTTTGCGAAATCTCTCTAACGCTGCCAATTCAGCTTCCCCTAGATTATCAGTGCTCATTTTAATTTACGGTCTTTGATGTGACCGTTCCTTTCTTAATGATAACAATAATGGTGATTTGCTGCTATGATCACCCTAGTTGTACGTGATACGGGCAAAGATAGCTTCTGATGAAATAGCAATTTGTGTATTATCATACGTTTTACATAGCAAAATTTCCAGAAAATTTTAATGGCAGGCCCAATTTCTACAGACAAACTCAGATTAGAATGCCAGCTTATGTAAACTATGTGCTTCTATCTATTGTAATTTCAAAGTGTTATTATTTGTAAATAGGAAATTTTATGAAAAAAACATCTTCTAAACCCATGATAAAATCCGAAGAACAACTGCATTTTAGCCATTTCGTAGTAGAATCACTAGGCGGCCAGGCAAAATATAGCCCAACTCCGCATTATGTGATTCTAGGCTGGATTGCATGCATTGCTTGCTTATTTTGCATTGCTGTGTTAGGTCCTACGATTTCTCAACCCTTTTCTATCTCAGCCAGTATGGAAACGGGCATAGGACAAACCGAACAATGGCAATGGCGTGATGCTAAGGAAAGCCTTTTGCCATTTCTAAAAAGACTGGCAAATGCTGTTATTACATTAGCAGCACTCGTTTTATTTTGGGCCTTTTGTTTTTGGATCATGGGGCATAAAATTCATTGGAGCGATATGTTTGTGGTGATTGGTATCTGTGGAATACCAATTGCAATAGGAATTTTAGCATGCTATGGATTATCAAAAGCAGCATTGCTTTGGTCTTGGGTTTCTTGGGTGCACAGTATGCGCATTTTAAGTATGGTTGCTGTTGCAATTGCAAGCATGACATCACTTATTCTTTTATATGTAACTATTTATTCTATATTAGGTTGTAAAGGAAGATCAAGATATTATCTTACCATTGGCTCAGCAATTTTTATTCTTTTTGTTTCTACGATGATACAACAATACATTTTACGCTAATTGGAAAGCGCTATGCATCCCGACATCCAAAAACTTCCGTTGAATGTGCAACAAGCCATTTTAGAGCAAAATTGGAAGCATGCGTTATTCCTTTTATCTCAATATATTCAAGATGACCCTAGACTAGAATGGATATTGCAACGCGGCCTATTATTGCTCAAATTGCAAAAATGGCAAGAAGCACAACAAGATTTTCAAGAAATCTTAGCTAAAAAACCAATGCATACAATTGCTATGCAAGGCTTGAAAAAAGCATTGGAATATCGTGGCCGACTTCCAGACACTGAGGAATTAAGGGATCCCAATCAAGAAAGCAAAGTTAGCGATACACAGTTTCTAAAATATTTAGAAGAAAGTAGTTCAGAACAGGAACCAGCATTTGTCGAATTTACTGGCGATACCAGGGCAAAGTCTGGAATGGTGCTTTTTTCTAACGAGGGCGATACATCTAAGCCAGAGACTTCTCATATCCAACATGAGCAAAATCCAAATTTAGATGAAAATGCTCTCCAAAATCCGTCTATATCTGCCGCAGATAGTTTGCATCTGGAAGGGCTTGAGCACGCTGACCTGGATGCGGAATGGGGCATAGAGGCTGCTTCAAATACAGAAGATTCTGGTAATACAGAAGATTCTGGTAATACAGAAGATTCTGGCAGCACAGAAGACTCTGGCAATGCAGAAGATTCTGGCAGCGCAGAAGACTCTGGCAGCACAGAAGACTCTGGCAGCGCAGAAGACTCTGGCAGCACAGAAGACTCTGGCAATGCAGAAGATTCTGGCAATACAGAAGATTCTGGCACAGAGATCAAACAGCCAATGCCTCAAATAGCTCCATCAACAGAAGCTCCCATCATAATACCACAAAAAAAGCAAAAATTACTTCCTCAAAAGATCAATAAAGAGGGAAAGCCGGTCATCCATGGAGCACAGCAATTCGAGATAGCTGGCCAAGGGCTTAGTAGAATCAAGCAGACCGCTCAACAAGTTTGGGGCAGATACCAATTGGTAGGAAGTGTGCAACAATCAGGAATTGCAACATTTTTTCAAGCTTATGACCCATTGCTCAAACGCAATATTCTCCTTAAAACATCCACCAATCCAAAAGATATCAATAGCATTGCCCAACTCCAACAGGAATCAATGGTGCTGTCCCAGCTTTCTCATCCAAGGATTTTATCTTTGCTAGATGCTGGTTATCAAGCAAGCAGCTACTACCTTGCTTTGCAATGGATTAAAGCTGAACCTTTACGAAATTGGATACAACACGCAGCTTTGACGATCCAAAGCGCCTTGCTACTTGTGCATACCTTAGCCGAAGCTATTGGATCTGCGCATCGCCAAGATATTATCCATGGTGCTCTTAATCCTGAAAATATTTGGGTCAGCAATGAGAATGAGCCTTATATTATAGATTTTAGCAAAGGTCATTACCTTGGCCAATCGAATCGCTTTTCCCAGACATGGAATCTTCCAGATACATTGGTCTATATGGCACCTGAATTGGCAAGCGGACAAGCTGAATCTACGCCTGCCAGTGATGTGTATGCGTTAGGCATGATTTTATATGAACTTTGGACTGGGCAACAACCCTTTCATGGGTCTAATCAATCTTCGCTCTTGCTCGCCATCTTAGAAAAACAGCCTCCACCACCACGTCAACTATGCCCTGTTCTTTCCATCGAATTGGAAAATATTTGCCTAAAAGCATTGTCCAAAAAGCCCAAAGACCGATATGCAGATGGGCTAGAATTTGCAACAGCGCTACAAAAATACTGCAAAGCTACAGAAAGTCCATTGTTGCTTTCTTCGGTGGTACAAACCCAGCCCAGTCCTCAGCCTGCCCCAAAACAAGCACGAAATGGATTGGGAATTTTGATAGGTTTGCTCATGTTTTTGCTTTTGGTTGCAGAAATCGCTGGGTTTGTATGGCTAAGAGAAGAAATCAAGGTAACTAAGTCAAAGCAAGAAGCTCTCATTGCCCAAATGCAAAAAGCTCAAGAAGAGCAAGCAAGTGCACAAGCGCAGATCAAAGAATCCCAAGCAGTCATGGCGCAATGCCAAAAAGATAAGCAATCGGCAACAGAGTTACAGGCTCAGTTGCAAGGAGAAAATCAAGAACTGCAACAAACACGATTCCAAGAACTGCTGAAACAAGGCCAGCATGCTACTTTAAGCCAGCAAACTTTGTTGGCATTTGAATCTTATTGTAATACTCTACGATATTTGGAAAAAGCCAAGGGCCAGGATGCCAAATGGGCAGATAAAATTGATCTAGCACGAATGCAATTGGCATTCCATTTACCATTTTTAGGCCAAATCGCATACCAAAAAGAAAAGAAAGACGAGCTCACTTGCTTAACTATAAATCCAGAAGGCACTTTATTGGCGCTTTTGAATCCAAATCCAGAAATATGGGAAACTACCAGCGGAAATAAACTCATCGAATTAAATCTTCGTGACCCTAAAATCCCCAATACATCTATTTTTACACACCTTCTGTTTCACCCACAGCAACCTGCTGTGCTAGGAATTACGCAGTCTGGGAAAGCTTGCATCTGGAATTATCGTTCTGGAGCATTAGAGCGATGCTGGGAAATCGGGCCTGATGTCCATAGTTTAGCCTTACATGGTGAAGGCAATATCTTAGCCACAGCACAATCCAGGGCTATTCGATTTTGGGATTGGACTACAGGACGCTTTAGTGCCGATGTACAGGCAGATGCAGGAAGTGACACCGTTGCACAACACCATGTTTTATTTACACCCAAAGCAAACTTTTTAATCATTGCCTGTGCGCATAATGATGGCATGGTTCAAATTTGGGACATGCAGCAACACCGTAGAATCAAGCTATTACTAGGGTATATTCGTGGCATACATTCGATCTATGCAGGCTTAGAAAAAGATAATCATTTTTATTTAGCAATTGCAGGCAATGATGGGATTGTGCAAATTTGGGATTGTCAAACACATTTCACTGCTATGGAACTCAGCGCCACATTCGCTATTTCCTGGCCAAACACAATTGCTAAGATTGGATTATCGCAGGATAAACTTTGGGTCAGCGATCACCAAGGCACTTTATCGTGCTTCGAAATCCCGCGAAAACGTTTACTTTTCCAATGGCAAGGCATGGTCCAAGATTTGCTGACGATCCCAGGAAATTCAACCCAACTCTTGCTTGTGCACCCAGATAAAATTCAACTTTGGAAGACTCAATTGCATGAACACAGCCAGCTCACTTTTCCAAAGCATCGAATTACGAACTTGGCACTCGATCAAACTGCAAGCTTTTTAGCAGCAGGAACTACCACAGGAAATATTGCTGTCTGGCCTATCTATTCGTCAGAGCCGGCTTCTAGCTTAATTAAAATTTTAGAAAAAAAACACTCGATCGTCCAAGCGCTTGAATTTTGCCCGGATCGAAAATCATTAATTGCGGCTTATCAACAAGGCACTAAATTTTGGGTCTTGTTATGGGACATTGAAAGTAAAAAAATAATCAAGGAAATCGCTGAATTTTCTGATCCTATCTCACATATTGCCTATAGCCCCAATGGCCAAATTTTGGCCATTGCTTTTACAAATCGCCAAGTCAAATTATTTACATGGCCTGAGCTTCAGCCTACTCATTTGCTTCTTGCAGATGGATCCATTGCAAGCCTTTGCTTTAGCCACAATGGAAATATCTTGGCATTAGCCGTTGGCAAAGAAATCGAACTTTGGAATATCGTGAATGGCCAACGTCTAGGCATTCTCAAAAAACACACAGACACTGTCCAAAGCATTGCATTTGATCCATCCAATCCGGAAATTTTAGTATCAGTAGCCAAAGATCAAACATTGGTATTTTGGCATTGGCCTAAATACCAAGTGCAGCAATGCATCTCAATCCCCAACCCTGTACAAAGATTAGGTTTTTGTGGTTGGAACAAGACCTTGGTCACACTCGGTGCTCAGGAACTTAGATTTTATCATAATCCTACGCGAGAGCTATGTTATGTGCTAGAGGGCTTTGTAGAAAACTTAGAATATCTAGCAACTTCTACCCAAAGCAATGGCTTTGTATTTGGTGCTCCAGATGCAGAAATTCATTTATATCGAATTCAAGTACCAGCAGAAAGCCAATCTTGGGACAGTGCCACATTCCAATCCAAAATTCCAGAGATGTTGCAAAAATAGAAAGCGTGTACATGACAGATCTAAAAAAAATTCTCTTGCTCAATGGCCCAAATCTAAATTTGCTGGGCACACGCGAACCTGATATTTATGGAACCATGACATTGCAGCAAATCGAAAACTCTGTCATATCCTTTGCCAAAGGCTATGGCGTAGAAGTCCGCGCCGAACAGTCCAATTATGAAGGCGTGTTGATTGAACTTTTGCAGCAAGCTGCTCTATGGGCCAATGCCGTTGTTTTTAATCCCGGCGGATATGGCCATACTTCCATTGCACTACGCGATACAATCGTAGCGATTGGCCTGCCTGTCATTGAAGTCCATATTTCTAATATCCATGCACGAGAGCCATTTCGGCAGCAATTATTGCTCACACCTGTTTGCCAAGGCCAAATCACTGGCCTTGGTTGGCAGGGATATTTGTTGGCAGTCGAATATTTTTTAAGACTTTGGAAAATATTCCCAAGCCGAACATAAGGACATTGGATAGGCCAATATCCAAGGATATCCAATGTCCGCAGGCCCTGGATTCTTTATAGCTTGCGCATTTTCTAGCATCTGCGATAAAAATTGCCTACACAAGGAAGTTGCATGCCTCCTCCATATTGGGTCTATATTTTGGAATGTTCTGACGGTAGCTATTACACGGGCATTGCCAAGGATGTTGAGAAAAGATTGTCAGTGCATCAGAATGGAAAAGGCTCAAGATATGTGGCCTCCCGGCTTCCTTGCAAATTAGTTTATATACAACCGCTGGAGTCCAAATCAGAAGCACTCAAAAAAGAAATTGAAATCAAAAAGATGACCCATCCACAAAAAGAATTCTTGATCAATCAAGCAAGAAACTCAAGAAACACGGCTTCAAATTTTTAGGTTTATGATTGATGCAGGCAGCAGAGATGGCCATTTGGCAAGATGTTTTCGGCATGCTAGCCAACATTGACAATAAAAAAGCCAATGCCTAGAAAAGGCATTGGCTTATAAAATATGGAGCTAAACACCAATTGTGATTTTATTTTCGTTTTGCACAATGATCTTCGGCTCTCGATTGATTGGAGGGATGCAAAGTCCGTGCTCTCTTAATAAAGCAACATGCTCTTTCATTCCACATCGTGCTTTATAGATGCAGTCTTCTATAGAATGGCCTATGCCAGAAAAGCCTTCTAATTCAACGGAATAAAAACCAAAATAATCAGGCTCTTTTGTTGCCTCGATCATTAAAGAATACGGTAGATCAATCATTTTATCTCTCCTTCAGACCTGCAGCCTTTAAAATTGAATGGCAAGTTCCTGTGGGAACTTCTTTTGAACCATGATAATCAGAGGTTTCTGTAGTAACACAGAAAGCAAGTTTTACAATCCTTGCAATAAAAATGCATAATGCAAGTGCTT
>JAKLHB010000216.1 GCA_022710345.1 Planctomycetota bacterium | reverse complement strand
TTATATTGAATTCAATATCCAGCATGAGTAAACCAATCTGGGCAGTATAGCAATTTTTATATTGAATTCAATCGGGAAGCGCAGTAACTTAGAAAAAAGGGTATTTTGCAAGAAAAAAGATTTTTTTCTGAAATTGCTTATTTCCTCAGTGATTTTCTATTTTTTGCTTGCAAAATGGTATAGCCTTATGTAAACTGGCATACTCTACACGCATAAAACCATAAACTAGCGGCTACGAAGCGTTATTATTTATAGATCAATGGCTTATGCTAATTGATATAATTTCATTGACTGCAAATTATTATGCGCAAATCAAGAATGGCATGGCCTAAAGACTTGGCTCAAGAGTTTTATCATGCAAAAAATCAAGGTACTTCGGATCATAGACCGGCTGAACATTGGTGGACCAGCAATCCATTGTATTCTGACTACTGGATATTTAAATCCTGAAAAATTCACAAGTCGTTTAATCACAGGTCAAGTGAGTGAATTTGAAGGTGATATGGCCTATCTTGCAACACTGCATCATGTCCAGTATACGGTTGTTCCTACCCTAGGGAGAGAAATTTCGTTTCTACGAGATTGGAAAACATTGTGGCAGCTTCTCAAAATTATTTGGGCATGGAAACCGGATATTGTGCATACCCATAAGTCCAAAGCAGGGGCATTGGGTAGATTGGCTGCATTTGTGTTGCGTGTTCCAGGTATTGTGCATACATTTCATGGTCATGTGTTTCATAGTTATTTTGGTAAATGGAAAACATGCTTTTTCCTGCAAATGGAACGGCTGCTGGCTAAAATCTCTGACCGGATTATTGTGATTAGTGAGGAACAGCTTGAGGAAATCAGCAAGAAATATAAAGTGGCTCCCTGGAAAAAATGCACGGTCATCCGCCTTGGATTTGATTTTAGCAGCTTGGCTGAATATTCCAGGCATCAAGGCTGGTTGAGGCATCAATTTTCGATCCCGGTAAACCAAAAAATCGTTGGCATTGTGGCCAGGCTAACGCGCGTTAAAAATCATCACTTATTTTTACAAGCTGCTCGTATGGTTTTAGATAAGATGAAAGATGTTTGCTTTGCAGTCATTGGAGATGGGGAATGCAGAGAAGCATTGGAACAAGAGGCCCAACGCTTATGCATTCAAGACCATGTGCGATTCACAGGCTGGATTGAGCATCCAGCACAGATTTATGCTGATTTGGACATCGTGGCACTCACTTCAGACAATGAAGGTACGCCAGTGACCTTGATTGAAGCTATGTATTGCAAAAAGCCTGTGGTTGCAAGTAAAGTGGGAGGAGTAGCATCTGTCGTACAACCAGGCAAAACAGGCTGGTTGGTCGCGCCAGGAGATGCGGCAGGATTTGCAGAGGCAATTCAAAATTTGCTTGCAGATCCTGATCAATGCACTACATTGGGGCAGCAAGGGTATATTTTTGTAGAGCAGCAATTTGCGTTGTCCAGGCTACTTCATGATTTGGAAATTGTATACGAAAATATTCTTACCGAAAAACACTCAACTTGTTAATTGCTAGCAAGTTAGGTAAGAAACATAAATTTATCAAGAATTGGACAGTATGATGAAGCCAAATTTATTTGGCCAGAATTTAAAAGCAATTCAGAAAATTTGTCAATCCCTTGGTACTGCAAATTATACAGGTCGGCAAATCGCTCAATGGCTTTATCAAAAACATAGCCGAACGATCGAAAGCATGAGCGATTTAAAAAAAACGTTCAGAGAAAAGTTGGCACAAGACTATGCAGTCCAGGTCATTGATGCAGCACAATGCTGCACATCTAGTGATCATACAAAAAAATATCTTTTTGCTTTTGCAAAAGGCTGTGTGGAAACAGCCTTAATTCCTGAGGAAGATCGCACCACTCTCTGTGTTTCAACTCAAATAGGATGTAAACGTGGTTGTCTGTTTTGCTGCACAGCAAAACAAGGCTTCCAAGGCGATTTAACCAGCAGCGAAATTTTAAACCAGTATGAAGCCCTGCCAGAAAGAGATGAAATCAGCAATCTGGTCTATATGGGAATGG
This sequence comes from Planctomycetota bacterium, assembly GCA_022710345.1. Taxonomy (GTDB): domain Bacteria; phylum Planctomycetota; class Uabimicrobiia; order Uabimicrobiales; family JABWCH01; genus JAKLHB01. The sequence goes on along the minus strand of JAKLHB010000216.1, from coordinate 6,424 downwards.
GCGAGCCTTTGGACAATCTTGAAGCTGTGCTCATGAGCTTGGAAATTTTGGCTGCCCCTTGGGGATATGCCAAAAGCCCAGGCAAAATTACGGTTTCCACGATTGGCATTTTGCCGCAACTCACTACATTCATGCAAGCAAGCCAATGTGGGATTGCGCTGAGTCTGCATTCTCCTTTTGAAGAGGAGCGTCAGGCATGGCTGCCAGGCACTAAACCGTATGCTTTAAAGGATGTCATTGCTGCTTTACGCAATGACCAATGTGCAAATCGGCGAATCACATTTGAATATATTGTCTTGAATAATCTCAATCATAGCCTTCAGCATGTCAAAGAATTGGCCAGGCTTTTGAATGGGTTGTCTTGCAGGATCAATCTCATTCCATTTCATCCGTTTCCCAATGCGCCTTTTCAAGCCCCGAGCTTAGAGCAAATACAAGCTTTTCAAGCTGCTTTAAAAGCCAAAGGACTGATCACATTTTTACGCAAGTCAAGGGGCCAGGAGATTAGTGCAGCCTGTGGCCTATTGAGCACAAAATATTGTCATGCTGGAAGTTTACAAAGCTAGGTTTTGAATGCTTATGAGGAACAAATATGTCCATTCATCATTGGAAGCTATCGAATCGAAAAATAGTAGCTAAAACAGGTTTTTTTGATTTAGTGTCCCTGGACACCCAAGACCCTAAGGGCAAAGCATACACTTTCTATCGCCTTGAATGCGTGGATTGGGTGAATGTTTTGGCTCTCACTGCCAAGCAGGAAGTGGTTTTAGTATCCCAGTTTCGAGCTGGAATCGAGGCTCTCAGTTTAGAGCTCCCAGGCGGCCTTATAGAGCCAGCAGAAGATCCTAAGACAGCAGCACTACGAGAGTTAAAAGAAGAAACCGGGTATGCTACTGAACCTGAAAATACAATTTCCTTGGGGTACATATTGCCTAACCCTGCGATTCTCAACAATCGTTGCCATCTATTTTTAGCAAGGGATGTTCGCTGTGTTGCCCCCACTCACTGGGATGAAACTGAATCACTCGAAATTATCCTGATGCCTTATGCTAATTTTTTGCAACAGATTGAGAAAGGGGATATCCAACATTCGATAGTGCTTAATACTGTGCTGAAATATGAATTTCTCCAAAAGCAACTGCAACCCAAAAATGAGGCCGCGCACGTCCCTCAATAGGACAGGAAATTGAGCGCGTCTTTTTATGGCTAATCCAGAATTCCCTCCCCAAGCACAAGATGCTCATCGTTCGGTGAATCTCAGTGACCCAGTACTATCTAGATGCAGCTACCATCCTTCATTTCTGTCTTCTATGCAAGATAGTTTTCAAAAGTATTTATGTGGTAAACATTTACGTGGTGAACGGATATGGGAACAACCGCCGACCATTGGAAATACATTGCGTATTGGGCAGTTGTTAGGAAAAGGGGGCTATGGAGAAGTCTATGAAATTTACAAAGTGACGGAGCCACAAAAAAGATTTGCACTCAAAATTCCAGGTCCACCTTTAGATATTACAAAAAATTATATTTTAAACGAAATCCAAAAACTCAAATTACTCAATAAGCCTGGGAATCCACATATCCCTAAAATTCAAGATGGTTTCTTCTATTTGCGGCAGCAAAAAATTCCATATTATATCACTCATATTCTTACGCCGATCGAAAAGCAATTTCCTCCATTTGCAGAGAACCAGCCAATGGACCCGCTGGTTACCTTGGTATTGTTTTATTTTTTGGCATCTGGCTTAAAATATATTACATCAAAGCATATTGTTCATAATGATTTAAAACCTGAGAATATCATGTTCTATGGATATTTGCCGATCATTACAGATTATGGGACTGCAAGAAGTTATAGCGAGATCAATGAAATAGAATTTGAACGGCTGCAAGGCCGTTTGCATGGGACACCTACATGGCTCCCGCCAGAGCTTATTTCAGTCATTCCTAACCCTGAAATGCTTAGCACTTATTATATTTACTATAATTTAGGTAAGGTTGGACAAAAAACAGATGTTTGGGGCTTGGCCCTTGTGCTCATGAGGTATTTGATTGGTGAATCCTTATTCCATGATGTGCCCATCAAAAGCTATCAAGTCCCAGAAATTTTTTTAACCACCTATCAACAATTTTACGAAGCTAAGATTGTGGCTCGATATAGAATTCATTCGTACCGCCGATTGATCCGATTTTATGGATCAGATAATACCCAAGAACACAAGACCATCCATTTAGACATACTAAAAAATTTTTTATATGAAACAAGTAGTCCATCGGCACAAAAATTGCAGGAACAATATATTCACTATAAATCTGAAAATGAATTGAATCCAATGTCATCGGGACGAGTTTTGATCGCAAAACTATGCTTGAAAAAATTGCAGTTCTTACAACGCACTCGTTCTGAATATGAGATTCGAGAGTTTTTCTTTAATACTCTATTTGAGCTATTCGATATTTGTGTTGCGCCATTGGATCAACGAATTAAGATATATCAACTTATGGATATTCTGGACATTTTATTTCCAGGCCTTCCATTGTTTTGCCAAAAGCAAATAGATAGTACAATTTTTCCAGAGTTGGTTAGCTCAGAATCTCAGTTGACGAATTAACTCTGGTTCAGTTTGGCTGGATGAAATAATTTAGCCGAACGTAAAGAAATTTCCAACATTTATACACAAAATGCGTATAGATAATTGCGATTCCAAACAACTATTGCGCATGTCAGTAAAGCCTAAGTTTAACTAGCTAATCAAAGCAAATGTGCTAAAAACGCTCCTAAAAAGAGGAAATTTTGTAACACTAATTTGGCACCTGCAAAAAGTTTCTTAAGGAGGCCCAGCCATTACTGCAGAATTGGTTTTAGAAACTTACTTACGCGACATCAACAAAATTAAACTCCTCACACCAGAACGTGAAAAAGAGCTAGCGTTACGGGTTCGCAAGGGAGACCCTAAGGCCCGTGAAGAGATGGTGAATGCCAATTTGCGGCTTGTAGTGAATATCGCCAAAAAGTATATGAACTGTGGTCTTCCTTTTCAGGACCTAATTGGTGAGGGGAATGCAGGTCTGCTCAAAGCCGTAGAACGCTTCGATCCAGATCGCAACTGTCGCTTTTCCACCTATGCTACCTGGTGGATCAAACAATCTATTTTACGCGCACTCACAGATAGCACCAAAGTGGTTCGTATCCCGTCTTATATGAGAGAAGTACTTAACAAAGCCGAAGAAGTCGCTGAGTCTTTGACTTTGGAAAACGGAATACCTCCAACCATTGGTGAGGTAGCTTCTTATTTAGCTAAAGAAAAACATCAGCGTATTCGGACAGAAAATATCCTCAAACTTTCCTCTAGCCTTGCTCATATCCAAAGCCTGGATAAAATTTGCGAGGAAAAAGAAATTATTGAAGACCCAGGAGCAGAACAAGAAAAGCACATAGCAGAAGATACAGAACGTTTAGAAGTGCTCTTGCAATCTTTGGAAGAAAAAAAGCGCGTGATATTACAAATGCGTTTTGGCCTATCCAACCATGAACCACTCACGCTGCAAGAGATCAGTGAGCGCGTACAGTTGTCCAGAGAACGGGTCCGTCAAATCATCAAAGAATCTTTACGAAGATTACGAATCATCATTCAAAAAGGACAATAAGCCGCATTATGGAAACATGTTCTTATGATGTCATCCAAATAAAAACCCCAACATGCTCCGTTTTCCGGAGTTGTTGGGGTTTTTGCTTAAAAATTATCTTGTCTTTGGACATTCACAAGCGCCTGCCCCTTATTAAAGGGCAAAAATGGAATTTTGGAATTTGCTTCCCGATTGATATCAAAGTATGTTGCAAAAGCTACAATACTATAGCGATGTCCGTTTCCGGATTGGAGCGTGCCCAACATTAACATACCGCCAAAATGGCCTGTCTTGCGGTCTATCACTGCTTTGCTTTGTAATAGCCAATAGTCATTTTGATATTCGTCTTGTACCATCAAATAGATGCGGAGTTGATTCTGATATTCCTCAGGAATCTGGCTGTAGTTTAGAATGCTGCCTTGCAAGCGAAGCCGTACTTCAGGAATTTTGTCATTTTCCAAAGGATTGAGAATGACTAAATCGGCCTTGGGTTTGTGTTCAAAATATTTTTGGACCCATTCGCTGCCATCGTAGGTTTTATAGCCTACAAATGCATTGTAACCATACTCATCGCTCTCTCGGGTAGATTTGCTGCCTGTGCTACCTTGAATACGCACTAAAGGATGAGGAATATACACCCCTTCTAATTCTGCTTCCCCTTGTTGATATGCAGTAACACTGTACCGGGTTACCTTAATCATAGAGATAACAAAAGGTTTTTGCAATAATTCCAGGCTTTCCGGCCCCATGTATTGAATTAACGGTTGCGGTTCGTCTAAGCGATATTGTTTAATATCTTCTAACTTCAGAATAATATAATACACATTCTCCAGACCAGGACCTACACTTAATTCACTTCCCAATAAGAGTTTTAGCTTGTCAAAATCATTTCTTCTATAGACTAATGTAATATCTTGCCTTACACTATCTTCCTCAATTTTTCCACCCCATACTTTTTTGATAAAAACGCCATTATCACAAAGATAGCCTAATTTTTGCTCTTTTTGCAGCATTTTCAACATTTCATGGCCTGTTTTTTCAAAAAAGCTGTCTTTTTTTTCTTCTTCAAGATCAGGTGGGAAAACTCGGCCTAGCAGAGCACAAGATGCCAATACAAGACAGAGCCATATATACCATTTTTTATAGCTTTGATGAGAAAATAAGATATGGAAAATTTTAGAATCAACAAGGCAACTGTTTTGTATTTGCATGGTCATTTCCAACCAAAGCTGCACCAGTCCAAAGTTGGGTACTGATGCGAAGCTAGCGCTACTTCTGGGATATTGACTAAATATCGTAATTCTCGAGGAACTACATAGAAAGAAATCACAGTCTCTGATCCTTTATCATTGCCATATTTATCCATAAATACAATGACATCTCGATCTTCTGCATAAGCAAAAGAAAAGAAGACTAAAAATAAACAGATGTATTTGCACATTATTTTCTCCTTGGATATCAAGTTATTTTTGTTGTCTTAGTTTGTTGCTATGGGCAAAAAAATGGTGAATATCGTACCTTGGTGGAGTTCGCTTGTCACAAAAATTTCGCCGCCATGTTCTTGGACAATTTTTTTAGTGATAGAAAGACCAAGACCAGTGCCTTTTCCTGCTGGGTTGGTTGTGAAAAAAGGCTCAAAAAGATGGCCAATATTTTCAGGTGCAATTCCCATTCCATTATCTATCACAGATATTTTAACCCGGTTGCCTGCAACTTCAGCCCTGATTTCAATCGTTCCGCCATTAGGCATAGCATTTTTAGAGTTGACCAATAGATTCATCAAAACTTGCTGGATTTGGCTAATACTGCCTAAGATGAGTGGGGTTGTGTCTGAAATATTATAAACAATTTGGATGTTACTTTGATCAAATTGTTTTTGCAAAAGACTCGAAACTCGATGCATCAACTCATCTAACCTAAAGGGTTGAAATATCTTGCTTTCTTTGCGAGAAAACATCAAAAGATCACGAATGATTTGCTGGCAACGCTGTGCTTCATCCAATGCTTTTGTAAGATATTCTCGATTTTTTTGTAAATCAATCAGCGTTATATTTGGCTTATCTAAAAAGCGTAGAAAGAGTTGTATAAATCCACTAATGCATGTCAGTGGAGTATTAATTTCATGAACAATACCTGCTGCTAATTCGCCGACACAAGCAAGTTTGGTTGACTGTTTCAGTTCTTCATGCAGTTTTTCTAAAGCAGCATGCGCTTTGATCGCCTCTTCATGATCCTGGAGTAAGCGGCTAATTCCGAGAGCCATATTCAAAACCGGCGCGATTTGATTGCAAAATACAGCCAAAAGCCCTGGTGTATGTATTTGAATTGGTGCTGAAATTCGCACCCACAAAACAGCGACAATATGGCCATCCCGCAAAAATGGAGCAGCTAATCCTTGTTGTTCCTCGGAACAACCCAGTAGTTTTAGAGCTTTTCCTGTAATTTCTTGTTGTCTTATCCCAATCCAAGAAACTATATCTTTTGTGAGCTGATCCATGATTGTCGCTGCTTCTGATTGAGACAACCCTTCGGTGGCTGCTGGCTCCCAATGATCTGCTGATAAATGAATATACAACGCCCCCTGTTTTGCAGCGGTGATGCTCATTGCTGTTGCTAATACTTCGCGCAACAATTTTTCTGTTGCTAAGTTTTTATCCAACAATTGGGCGATCTGCCAAACTTGGCTAACAGGCTGGAGCATTTGATTCTGCCTAAGCTTTTCTACTTGTTGAGCCGCACGTTGGACTGTATCCATCAATTGTTTGAGATCAACTGGTTTGGTTAAATAATCAAAAAT
>JAKLHB010000215.1 GCA_022710345.1 Planctomycetota bacterium | reverse complement strand
TATACCTCCCGTTTTTACACAGATAACGGTATTCTACCATTCCTGTAGAATTCGGTTTACTTGCGAGTGTATTAAAAAATGATTGCACAGAATCAACATCCTCAGCATAGATATTGGCCCATACACTGGTACCCATGACTTCCTCTGGATGCCAGCCAAACCATTTCTGAATATTCGGGCTATTGTATCTATTGATTCCATCCTGGCTGATGATAGCAATCACATCTGTAATATTTGCTATCATTGCGTTTTGCCTTGCCTGTGCCTCTCTTAATGCTTCTTCAGCTCGTTTGCGTTCGGCAATTTCATGCTTAAGTTCAGCCACTCTGCTCAATTGCAAATGGGTGCGTACTCGTGCAACAACTTCATCAGTTTGGAATGGTTTGGTGATATAGTCCACGGCTCCTTCTTTAAAAGCTCGAATTTTTTGTTCTGTCATGCCAAGAGCACTGATAAATATCACAGGAATCGTCTTAGAGTTAGGATTAGCCTTTAACTGGCGGCAGACTTCATAACCGCCCATGTTGGGCATCATGATATCCAATAGGATAAGATCAGGAGCTGGTGAAGCTTTGACGATTTCCAAAGCATCAGGGCCATTGGTAGCTACCAATACTTCATATCCTTCTTGATCCAGCATATCACCTAGTACTTGCAAATTTTCTGGAGTATCGTCAACTATCAGAACAATATTTTTTTTGTTCACGATCATCTCCTTTTTGATGGTCATTATCGAGCTGTTTTAGTCCATCTAGGTCATACCGAGCTGCTTTTTCAAGTATCCAATTGGCAAGTATTGGATCTATTTGTTTTGCTTCCTCTCCAAGCCGTCGAATACGGCTGATATTGCCATGAAGCAGCATTTGTTTGAATGCCATTTTCCAAGCCATGGACATTTTTTCAAGAGTGGGCTTCTCTGCACTTATTTGCATGCTTCCGCTGGATGGCTGAATGATCTGGGTTTCAAATACTACACCTGCATGGCGCGTCAATATATCGTAAAGTTCATGTTCGCGGAATGGCTTGGCAATAAAATCATTAATACCTGTATCCAGAAATGCCTGTTTGTCCATTTCAAAGGTACTGGCACTAATACCGATAATGACGATAGACTTATCTACACTGTTTTCTCTAAGGATTTGGGTTGCCTTAGCACCACTCATGCCAGGCATGACTAGGTCCATTAAAATAATGCGTGGTGAATGAGCGGCTACTTTTTCAATCGCTTCTTGCCCACTACAAGCTTCGTCAACAATAAACCCGAGTGGTTCTAGCATCTCTCGCAGTAGAATCCGGTTATCTGCACGATCATCCACAATGAGAACACGAATTTGTCCCTGGCCAGGTGTGAGCGCAATAATCCGTTTGTTAGATTTTTTAAAATCTAAAGGCATATCAGAGATTGCGGCATGAAATTCAAAGCGAAAACAACTTCCTTGTCCTAGGAGGCTTTCGACACTAATTTGGCCGTCCATCAAATGAGCGTAAGCTTGGCTGATTGCTAGTCCTAGGCCAGTGCCTCCAGCTTCATCTTCTGCAGTTCGTGTGCGCTGAAAGGAACGAAATAACTTTTTTTGTTCTTCTAGGCTGATTCCAATACCTGTATCCTTTACTTCAATGGTAATCCTTTCTGGCCCATTTGGAATGGCACTTAGGGCAATGTTCCCTTGCTTGGTAAACTTAATTGCATTGCCCAGCAGGTTAATGAGTACTTGCCTGAGCTTGCCAAGATCGGCCAAGATATATGGCGGCAGATCATCAGCACAATTGAGGGTAAAAAAAAGCCCCTTTTCTTCAGCCCGCAGGCGAAACATGACGGCTAGATCAGCGAGTAGATCACGTAAATTGACTATCTCAACACGCATTTCAACGCGTCCTGCTTCAATGCGTGACATCTCCAAAACGTCATTGATGATCGAAAGTAAATGGTCCCCACTTTTGATAATAGTAGCAACTTTGTCACAAGCTGCTGGAGATAATGAAGTATCTCGTTGCAGCAGTTGTGCAAATCCAAGGACAGCATTCATGGGTGTGCGAATTTCATGACTCATGTTGGCTAAAAACATACTTTTGGCTTGATTAGCTGCTTCAGCAGCATCACGAGCAAGCCGCAGTTCAGAAGTTCGTTCTTTAACAAGTTGCTCCAGATGGTCGCGATGGCGTGTTAGTTCTTCCTCTGCACGCTTGCGCTCAGTAATATCTCGAAAGCTCCACACACGGCCTGCTGGTTTGCCATTCATCATCATAGGCAATGAAGCTCTTTCAAAAACCCTGCCATCCTTGAAGCTTAGTATATCAAAGGCTTCTGCTTTAGGGCTAGCATATAATGATTCTACAGTATGTCTAAAAGTCTGTGGATTCTCTAATTGATTTTCTACACAAACAAGCATGGCTTTTTCGTCACCGCTGATGATCAATTCTTCAGGAATATGCCACATTTGAGCAAAACGACGATTGCTATGAACCGCCATGCCATATTCTCCAACAACCAGAATTCCATTATCCGTGGCTTCTAGTGTAGCTTCAAGAACCGCTAGAGTCTCAAGGGTCGCCTTTTCGGCCCCTAAAATTCTAATGGAAAATAGGATCATGACAATAAAGCATAATAAAAAAGCAATGATTGAATATTCAATGATTTTCTTTAAAAATTTGGACATTTCTCCTGTTGTGACATCCATCTCATCTTGATAAGCACTGACCCCGATCACCCAATCCCAGGGCGCAAAATAGGCAAGGGCGGCAGTCTTTTCTCGGGATGCTTTTTCTCCGGGATTTTGCCAAGGATATTGTTGAAAAGCAATCTCACTGTTTTGTAAGGAAGTTGCAGTATCAACCATTTTTTTGATAAAATATTCACCTTTGCTATCTTGAGCAAATAATAAGTTTTCTCCATCACGTTGGCCATCTTTTGAGATAATATATTCGCCTCTGCGGGACCCACTTCCGCCTAAAACAAAAACATACCCTGTATGCCCAATCTTTTTGCTTAAAATAGCTTCCCGAACATTCACTGCTTTATTTTCCAATATCCCTGTGTATAACATCCCGATAATCTCTTGCTCAGAATTGCGAATTGGTTCATAGCCTGTCAAATACCAATTATCCACTACATAAGCACGACCTATATAGCGTTCACCTTTTAAAATGGTTTCAATGATTGTATTGGAGGCTTGTTCACCAGTACGGGCAGGAATATATGTGCCAATCGCACGATGGCCATCTTTGATGATGTTTGTAGCAATTCTTAACATATCACCTGACTGATTCATTCTTTGGAATATGGTGCAGGTTCCGTTTAATAAGCCGGCTACATCATCTACAATGGGGGTACTAGTATTTGGATCAAAATTTTGTATGAGCACGTTACTACCAATTGCGACTTTAGGAAGAGTGACAATTTGTTCTTCTTTGGTAAATTGGTTCCTAACCGTCCATTGGAGGGTTTCTGAAATCAGATTGATCCCGCCGCTTTTGTTTAATATATCTCCAGCAACATTCAGTTGATGATTCAAAGTTTCTCGTAATAGGGTATGCTGGCTTTTGCATAACTCATAGATATCTTTAGCGGTTGCCCTCAATTGTTCTCGAAATTGGCGATGATCAGCGGCTACAAGCTTTTCGTTTAATTTTTCATACATTTGGAATATCACTAATAGTAAGCTTAAAATAATAATGATTGGACCTGCAGCAGCTCCAATAGCCCAAAAACCAATCTTTTTTTTCCTAATACCCATATATAATTTCCAAATTTTCAAAATAATTTATTTTTTCAATATAAAGAAGTTTTGGAAGCCAATATCTCAATCAACAGTACTTTTTAGCAGTAGCTAAAATTATATACCATGGACCATGATTCTGCAATAATAATCGCTCATTTCCATCACGAAAGTTGAGCCTTGGACTATAAGGAACAGAAGACTACGCAATTCTTGCAAAAATTCATAATTTTTTGATTTATGTAATTAATTAAGTTCTCTAAAAGAAGAAAAGTAAAATTATTTTACAGCCAATCTATCGGTGCAAAATATAGGTATGAAAGAAAAAAATTCGCAACTCTTGTCTAGTCAATAGGCAAGGTATGGTATGATAAAAAAGGCATTGACAATTCTAGATTTATCTATTAAGATTTAGAATGCGATGATCAATTCGATGCTTCAAAGATTGAGTATCTTTCAGGAGTTCGAATCATGGAAAATTTTTCCGATGGAAATCTTGCAGCGCTATTCGATCAAAATGTTTGTGTGAAGTATCTAGTGCAGAAAGTAGAGCGCTTTATTCAAAGCCATGAACATGGGATGATTGTACTCACTGGCCTAAGCGGTGTTGGCAAAACTTGGTTTTGTAGAAGCTTAGAATCAAGTATCAGCAACTTGGCCACTGTGTATATTCCGCTTAAATACAATGCAAGACTGAGCATGACAGCCATGTTGAAATATATTGAAAATTTTTGCAAGACAAAACAATGGACTTTTCCAAAAGATGATCTAGATCTCACCAAACATCGTACTTTGATCCCAGAAATAGTGAAGCAAATAAAAGCAAATTGTCCGGCTACTCCATTGTTTTTTATTCTCGATGGACTAGATGAACTCCCCGAAGACTGCGAACTTTGGCACTATCTGCCGTATAATATCCAAGATTTGTCCCCCGGATGTTTTGTTCTCCTTGCACATCGCCCTGGATTGGAATCCAAACCCGATCTTCTGCTGCATGAGATGCTGGCTCACCCAGAACATGCACTCCAACTTGACATGCTTTCAGAGGACATGCAAGCAACCTTGATAGAATACATTCAGAAGCAGCATCTGGAGGGATTCACAAAAGAAATTTTGGAAAAATCTCATAGCATATTTCTGTATGTTCACTACTATTGCTATTTATTAAGCCTAAAAGCATTGGATGCACAAAATTTGCCAGATCAGAAAGAGATTTACCCAGAAATTTTCCAGCAAATTCAGCAAAGAGCTGGAAAAGAATTATATCATACCTCTTATATTCCTTTGTTAGCAACCCTTTCTGTAGTGCAAGAACCAGTTAGTTTAAAACAATTAGCTTGTTGGGATATTCAAGAACCTAAGGTAGAAATGGCAGTCAAGGACATTGCGCATTTGCTGGAAAGAGACAGGGATTTGACAGCGAGTACTACCCTAGCCATCCGGCACCAATCTATGCTAGAATTTTTTCAGGAACAAGAAGACTGGCGCAAACAATACCAAGAAAAAGAAAAAGCAATCCTAGCCTGGATCAAAAAAGAACTAGAAAAAATGAATCCCAATGACCTGGAGCCATACGCCCTCAAGCATGCTCTTGCACATTGGAATAGATTAGCCGACAAAGACCTTCAAGCTGCGGAGCAAATTTTGCCATTGGACGATTTGAAGAAGCATCTTTTGAGATGGATAGAACAATTAGGTGCCCAATTTCCGAGCAAGGCAAAGATATACGAATCATTAGGAACCAGCTATCATATCAAATGCGAATACAAAAAAGCGCAAGAGTACTTGGGGTTAGCTCTTGATATTCAATTATCCAAGCTAGGGGCCGACCACCCGCATATTGCTTCTATTTATGTCAGCATGGCCTATGCTTACCATCGCCAAGGCCAGTATGAAAAAGCTTTGCAATTTTATCAAAAGGCTTTGACAATTCAATTATCCAGGCTAGGGGAAGACCATCCTGGACTCGTGACCACCTATAATAATATGGCCTATACTTACCATCGTCAAGGGCAATATGACAAAGCTTTGCAGTTCTTTGAAAAGGTTTTGGCGATTAGATTGCCAAAGCTAGGGGAAGACCACCTTGGGCTTGTGACCACCTATAATAATATGGCTGGGGTTTATCAAGATCAAGGCCAGTATGAAAAAGCTTTGCAATTTTTTGGAAAAGCTTTGGCAATTCAATTGGCTAAGCTTGGAGAGCACCACCTTGCCCTAGTGACTACGTATAATAACATGGCTGGGGTGTATCATCACCAAGAGCAATATCAAAAAGCCCTACAATTTTTTCAAAAAGCTTTAGCAATCCAAGTAGCAAAATTAGGCCATGCTCATCCGGATCTGGCTACGACTTATGGCAATATCGCCAGTGTCTATTATTACCAGGAAGAGTATGAAAAAGCCTTGCGATTCTATGACAAGGCTGTGGAAATTCAATTGGCTAAACTCGGAGAAACCCACCTTGATCTGGCCACAACCTATAACAACATAGCAGGTGTTTATCAACATCAAGAAGAGTATGAAAAAGCCTTGCAGTTCTATGATAAAGCCCTCTCGATTCAATTAGTCAAGCTAGGTGAAAAGCACCCAGATTTGGCCACGACTTATGGCAATATGGCCAGTGTCTATTATTATCAAAAGCGCTATGAAAAAGCCTTGCAATTCTATGAAAAAGCCCTCTCCATCCAATTAGCCAAGCTAGAAGAAGCTCACCCAGATTTAGCGACAACCTACAGCAATATGGCCAGCGTCTATTATTATCAAAAGCACTATGAAAAAGCCTTGCGATTCTATGAAAAAGCTCTCTCCATCCAACTATCTCAAATCGGAGGAGCACACCATCCAGATGTTGCCAGTACCTACGGCAGTATAGCCACTGTCTATCGTGCCCAAGACCAGCATGAAAAAGCCCTAGAATTTTACGCCAAAGCTCTTGGAGTAGATTTCCCAAGCTAACTAAACAATCGTGTGACTGAAGACTTTTATGATGTATTTTACGAAAGGACCTGTTTATGTACTATGTCATCACTTGTAAAAATTGCGGAAAACAATTTGACATCACTGAATTAGAAGCTAGAGTCAGCTTTACAAACTGTCCTTATTGCGGGACTTCTTGTAGCACATTATCACTGAATGTGAAATATTAGATGAGTTTTATAGCCTAGGAGCAGTTATGCTGAAGCCAATATATCACTTTTTATTAGCGCACTTGTTTATTTATTCTTGGACTTATGCCCAGCCTGAATTCAAGCTACCAAAAATTTCTGAAATTAACAAGTTTTGCAAAGAAACCAGGCAGGAAGTTCAGCGAACAACGGCAAAGGAGACAGCACCTACAAAGCCCAATCGCCCCACGTTAACGATTCCCAAGATTGATACTATTCCTGGCACAAAAAAGCTTCACTTTGAACCTCACACTGCACTAGGCTACTATACAATCTTTGAATTTTCAAGTCCAGCACACCAAAGTACCGAACTTGCAAGAATGGCACGCAAAAGGCCAGAAATACTATTTAGAAAAATTGATGCATCTTTTGATGGAGTTTATACCAAGTATGAATTCAATAAAAAGAAAAAACAATGGCAACCGATAAAAGTCAAGAAATATATTGGAGAGGCAGTGATTCATCAATTCAAAATTAAGGATTTTCCTTACTACATTCTTTGCGGTGCAAATGGCCGAGAACTCATGAGAGGCAATTATTATGCACTGATGACCTACTTGAGACAACATGTATTGGAGAAAGAGTTATAGATTGGGAAAAAGGCAAAAAGGTGTTGCTCAGATTGCATTAGAAATCCTAAGAATAAAAAAATTTCCAGCGAGGCTAGAAAGGCAGTTGCTCACTGCAGAAGAGCTAGCCAAATTTCCTTTTTCTGCTACCTCAAATGCATTGGAGAGCGAAACTCGTTTTCATCCGATGGATAAACGCTTTTAACAAGCTATTTTAGATTTTTGAGGCTTTATTGGAACGGTAATATGATATATTGTGTAAAAATGGGGATATAGATTTCTGCAAATACAAAACATATAAAGATAGAAAATATGCCTAAAATTATTTTTTTGCGACATGGAGAAAGCATCTGGAATCACCAAGCACGTTTTACTGGCTGGGCTGATATTCCACTTTCAGAAAAAGGGAAGAAAGAAGCCAGGTTATCTGGACAGCAAATGAAAAAAGCAGGTGTTGTATTTGACATTGCCTATACATCATTGTTGAAGCGTACCATTCAAACGCTTTGGCTTATCTTAGAAGAAATGGATATGTTTTGGATTCCAGTAGTTTCATCATGGTACTTGAATGAACGACATTATGGAGCATTGCAAGGACTAACCAAGTCAGAAGCCATAGAACAATATGGATCAGAGAAAGTACAGTTATATTGCCGTGGATATGAGGTCCAACCACCTAAATTGGAAAAATCTGATCCGAGATACGTTGGGCATGATCCTCGTTACGCGCTCCTAACACCCGATCAAATCCCTGCTGCAGAATCTATACAAGAAGCGCTGGCAAGATTTTTGCCTTACTGGCACGATGCCATTTTACCAAAAATGCAAAGTGGAAACAATATCTTGGTGGTATCCCATGGCAATATTCTAAGAGCAATGATTTCATACCTTCATTCTCTATCTAGCCAAGCATCTTCCTTAAGTTCAGATCAAGAAGATATTGAAACAGCTAAGCCGCTGGTATATGAATTTGGGCAAGATATGAAGCCAATCAATCGGTATTACTTGCATGACTAGCAAAAGGCTTTTAGGCGTTTAAGCCTCTTGA
>JAKLHB010000214.1 GCA_022710345.1 Planctomycetota bacterium | reverse complement strand
ATTGAAGAATACTTAATTTTTTAGCTAGCAAGATATTATAGATTTGGCAAGATATTTTCCATAAAAAAATATCTTGCCATTTTTTGTTGCAAAATTAGGGTTTTTGTGGGAAAATAAAGGAGAGACTGATTTTCAACCCAACACTTTATTTTCTGATCTTTTTTTAGGAGGAATATCATGAGTTCAATGGGATTAGAAATGTCCATGAAGCAAAAACTCAGCACAGAACTGCGCATGGCTCCTCACATTATTCAATCCATTGAAGTTCTCACACTGCCTATTTTGGAACTCCAGGCTTTTGTTCAAGAACAGCTCGAAATTAATCCAGTTTTGGAAACACTGGAAAATAGCGAAGATATGGAAGAATCCCATCCTAGTCTTTCTTCTGAAGAAAAGCAAGAAGAAGCGTCTGAAAAAGATGAGCTTAAACCTGTGGATGAAGCACGACTCAATAGCTTTGAAAATTTAGAATTAGAAGGTTGGGATGAATTTTATAGCCAAGACCGAATTGCAAAACGAGGCGATGACGATGACAAAGATAAAAAATTAGAAGCTATGCAAAATAGCGCAGATCGGCCTTGTTCATTGCAAGATCATTTATTTGAACAATTTAGATTTTCTGATCTCCCAGAGCATTTATGGCCTATTGGGGAACAAATTATCTATAATATTGATGCTAATGGCTATCTCCGTTATCCTTTAGAAGAAATCGTTCGAGGAATAACGCCTAATCCTTCCATCGAGCATGCCCAGGAAGCCCTCCGATATGTTCAAAAGCTGGATCCATCAGGTATTGGTGCGAGAAATATTCAAGAATGCTTGATTTTGCAACTCCTACCCCAAGACCCTGACTATCAGTTTAAAAAAGATCTAATTGAAAAATATTTACAAGATATTTCTGATAATAAATATCCCAAAATTGCAAAAGAATTGGGTAGAGATATTGAGGAAATCAAGTTTGCAGTAGAAGAAATTAAACATCTAAATCCAAAGCCAGGTGCAAAGTATGGTGCCGAACAGTCTCATATTATTTTGCCTGATGTTGTGATTGAATTAGTAGATGGTGAATATGTAATTCGTATGGAAGATGAGTATATACCACAACTTAGAATCAATCCATATTATATGCGACTTTTGCAAGAAGAAAAAGCAGATACTGAACTCAATTCACAAGCAAAAGATTTTATCAAGAAAAAAATTGAATCTGCCAATTGGGTGATTGATGCAATCCGACAAAGGCAAAACACCTTATACCGTGTTGTGGCAGAACTGGTCAAAAATCAACGCCTCTTCTTAGATCATGGGCTGAATGCCTTAAAACCATTGAAGATGCAAGAAGTTGCAGATGCTTTACAAATTCATGTTTCTACTGTTAGCCGTGCTATTTCTGAAAAGTATATCCAGACACCTCGAGGCATTTTTCCCATTAAATTCTTTTTCACAGGCAGTATAGATAAAAAAGGCGGTGAAAATGAATCCAGAGTTTCTGTCAAGCAACGAGTTCAGGAAATGATCAATCAAGAAGATAAAATTAGCCCATTGTCTGATGAAGAAATCGTAGAACGTTTGAAGCAAAGCGGACTCGAAATCGCACGTCGCACAGTGACTAAATACCGTAAAGCCCTTGGCATTGCTTCCTCTCGCAGGAGAAAACAATATTAACTAAAGACAGCAAACGCCATAGTTTATTGACTAAGAGGTAATCGTTTATCCTGGGAATGCTAGCGAGATGGGATTTTATAACTGATTTTTGCAATATGTTCTCCAAGCTGATTAGGGCTGTAGCAGTTAATCCCATCTCTCAGCAAATAGTATTTTCGGAGAAAATTGTGGGTGTATCACTTTCAAAAATTGGCATTATTTTAGAACAAGATCAGCAACGTCAAGTGCAATTCCAAACACCCGAGGTTGGATTGATGATTTGGAAGAGCCAAGATATGGTCATGCCCTTAAAAAAGGGGGCTGTGTACGATGTTATTGCAGAAGCAGGCACCATCCAACTTTGGCATCAAAGCGAATGCCTTCATACTAACACTGTTCCTGCATATTTGATGCATCATGAAGATATTTTGGTCGAGCCTAGCGCTTGTGTGCGGATTCAAAATATTTTAGTAGGGCGAAACTTTCATTGGCAAAAATATATTAGTCAGATTTTGCCTGGAAATTTTCTGATCACCAATGCCAATGGTTTTTTGGTGTGGGTGAATGAATTGCCTTTGGAAATTTATTTGCTATGCGTAGCAAGCTCAGAGATGAGCCCAGACTGCCCCATTGAATTGGTCAAAGCTCAACTTATTGCAGCGCGATCTTGGTTTCTGGCGCATGCTGAAAATAAGCATCCTGGTTGGGATGCATGCAATGACGACTGTTGCCAACGTTACCAAGGTTTGGGACATATCACGCAGGCGCTATGGAATAACGTCAAGGATATTCAAGGTTTGATATTGGCTTATCAAGGAAAAATTGTAGATGCAAGGTATAGCAAATGTTGTGGAGGCCGCACTGAGGCAAGCTGGCATATTTGGCCACAGACAAAAGAAGCATACCTTATTTCTGTGTGGGATTCTGATCAGCCTTTGAACGAACAATCATTGCAAGATGAGCAAAATATGCAGACTTGGGTACATCAAGCTCCACGCTGTTTTTGCAACCCTGATATGGACGATGCCCAAGAATTAATAAAATATTTAGGCCAGGTAGATGTGCCTGGCCATTATTTTCGATGGCAGCAATCTTATTCTGCAGAAGAATTTACCAATTTATTGGTCAAGAAACTGCCTGGCATTGCAATCGAGAGGGTTCTTGGCATAACTTGTGGAGAACGTGGAGAATCAGGCCGGCTGAAACAATTACGCATTGCATACCAAAGCCCCAATGGGCTGCAATACATTGATATTGCTGGAGAATACCAAATTCGCTCCACACTCCATCCAAGTTTTTTATATAGCTCGGCATTTGTAGTACAGGAGCAAAAGGATGCACACGGCATTCTTCAACGTATTACCTTAGTTGGCAGCGGCTGGGGACATGGCGTAGGAATGTGCCAAATGGGTGCTTTGGGAATGGCATTGCAAGGGTTTTCCCATCAAGCTATCCTGCATCATTATTTTCCAGGTACTGATTTGATACTACTTGACAAGCTTGTGAACCGCAGAGATAAATAATTTGCTCATTCTGCTATTGCTAAATAAATTAATTCCTAAGTCGAGGGAATGATTCAATGCATTGGCTAAGTGTTTCAGAGGCTGAATGACATCGTCTTCGGAATAGTTTAAAAAATAAGGCAAGGTAGTTTTATTATGGTACAAAGGCTCTTTGCCATTCAGTCCATACAATTGCATGATCTTCTCAAAGTCAGGAGTCCCAGGTACAGGAGAATAGTCGGTGATCCGAATGTAGCATCCAAGGCTATTGACGTATACAAACCCATCCACAACTTCTTCTAATGTCTGCCCAGGAAGCCAGGCTTTTACATACGCATCAATTTTGCTACGCGGTCCATCCCCATCAGCTTCACGAAAACATTCCATAGCATGGGCCAAATCATAATCCTCGACTTTAGGCGTATCGTGTGGGGAAAATACAGGTGCTCGTTCATAAGAAAAGCGAATAGTCTCTACTTTAGCTTGTTTCATCAATTTTGCAAGCTTGGGAGTCATCAAGCTGGAATGAATGCCATTGCCTGTGTGAAAACGCATGGCTAGGTTTTTATGGATGATCATTTCTAGCAGCGGCATGAAATGACGTTCTGCATTCACCAGCAAGGCATCATCATAAAATGATATATTCAGGATATGCTTTTGATGGGCAAGGTATAAGATTTCCTTCATGACTTGGTCTAAAGGGCGCTGCCGAAATCTAGGTTGCAAATTTTTAGATGCGCAATACGAACATGCCAAGGGGCATCCTAATGAAGTCGCTACTACAGCAGAGCTACCTGGAGAAATATATTGATGATACGGTTGAGGCAGGTCTTCTGGTGCCAGTATCTCATCCGAAGGATATTCATGCTGAAGCCCAGTGATTTGGTCCAGCCATCGCAATGCCTTGATCTCTCCTGGTCCTGAAATCACCACATCAGGTTCTGAAAGTGCAGCATGCTCTGGGCAAAGTGTAGCATACACGCCACCAAGAGCCAAAGGCACACCAGGAAATTTTTCTCGCAAAAGTGCAATGGTTTCAAAAACCCCAGGATACCAATATGTCATAATAGATGTGACCAAAATGGCTTGTGGTTTAGGTATAGTATTGAGTATCTCTTGAAATAACTCAATGGGGATTCCATATCTACGATAGTGTCGTTTAATATTTGCGTATTCTTTTGGCTTAGGAATAATGGTTTCAGGCAATGAGCCACAGCCATTCCGGTGGCTTTTTGCTTTCGTGATGCCTAACTTCTGCAGCAAGAGTGGATGATGCCTGTCCAGGCAATCCACGAATGAAATATCATAACCGTGATCCATAAGATACGCAGCAAGCCATGATAATCCGAGTGGCTTCATCCAAAAATCATAGGCAGTAAAATCATGGATGTATGGATTCACACAGAGAACATGAGGCTTCATATATCGCTTTTCCTATAATATATTTTAATATTATTAAAAACATAAATGTAATATTTTTATTTATTTTTTATGTAAAA
The DNA here is from genome assembly GCA_022710345.1 of Planctomycetota bacterium. Lineage (GTDB taxonomy): Bacteria > Planctomycetota > Uabimicrobiia > Uabimicrobiales > JABWCH01 > JAKLHB01. The sequence continues at coordinate 3,900 of JAKLHB010000214.1, read as the reverse complement.
TAAAACTTTATAAATATTTTTCAAAATATAATTATTCTAGTATAAAATAGTAAACCATGCACAAAATGCACAAAAAATTTATACTTTTACAGCAACGCATTAGGATTAAGGTTGCTTTTCAAAAGGAATTTTGTTAAGCTTACATAAAGCTGCCAGCCTTAGGAGACATTCACCTAGTTCCATAAAAGAGTAACACCTTCGGGTGATTGCTAGTAATAAAATTGTTGATTATAACGTTTTTGGGAAACAACTCCATTGCTCACTCAATTGCAACTGGCGCTATCGCGTACGTTGTAGCCGCCCAAAGCAACAGAGCAAAGAAAGTAAATGGTCTTTGACTTTTTTGGGCGTAGGCAGTCGGTTTCCCGAATTTCGTTAGAATCAGTAAAATTGTACAGGAATCCAGAATTTTCCTGTGCAGGAAATTTTTATGAAAAAAAATCATAGCATTAACAGCCTACTTATCTGGTTGCCTATTGCTGTAACTTTTTGCAGCATAATAGGTATGAGTATTTTTTGTTTTGCTGAACAAATAAAGGCTGAAAAACAAGATACCAAACTCTTTCAAAAATTGGAAGAAAAGTTTCCAGAATCCGAGCATGTAAATGCCCTCAAAGAGCTTTGGAAAAATAGCCAAGAAAACGAAGATAGCGTGCGACTGCGCGAGCATATACGCAATTCGATTATCGTATTTCTGAGTGTAATTTTGATTGCGTATCTTTTGACTTATGGCTTTGTTAAAGCTATTCAAGAAAATTTTGAGCTTTTATACACTGCACTCCAGCCCACTGCTGAAAAAATATCTTTGGTCCCCATTGCTGAATTTTCTTTTACCGAGCTAAAAAAATTAGCAAGTTCAATCAATTTTCTCATTGTTGAAAAAATATTAAAACCATGCTCGGTGCAAGAAGATTATCGTGCTTTGTTTAATACAATGTGCGACGGATTTGCTATGCATCAAATGATATATAATCCTAAGAGAAAAAGCAATGATTATCGCTTTATCTATGTGAACCCTAGTTTTGAAAAGCTCACAAATTTAAAAGCAGAGGCTTTGATTGGCAAAACCGTGTTTGAGGTACTGCCAGATTTAGAACAGTCTTGGGTAGAAATGTATCAAAAAGTAGCGCAATCTCAGGAGCCTCTCCGAATTGATAAATACACTCAATCCTTAAATCGTTATTTTCGTGTCACAGCGTATTCTCCTCATCCTGGTTATTTTGCTTGCATTTTCACAGATATCACTGAGGCAAAAAAAGCCGAAGAGAGGCTTATTAAAAGCGAAATTCACTACAAGCAGATGGTTGAAGGGCCTATGGTCTATATTTGCAGATGGACACCAGATACCACGCTTACGTATGTAAATAAAACATACGCGGCTGTGCATAAGAAACAGCCAGAACAGTTGATTGGCACAAAATGGCTTGATTTGAGCGGTATCCAAGAACGAGACAAATTAAAAGAAACCTATCGGGACTTAGTAGAGCATCCTCGTGTATGGACATACGAAAGCCAAATACAAATTGCTTATGGAAATTTTCGCTGGATACTTTGGAGTGATAACCCGATTTTCGATGACCAAGGCCATTTGCTAGAATTTGAATCCATTGGACAAGACATCACAGATCGAAAAATAGCCGAAGAATCTCTGCGTGCTTCTGAACGCATGCTTGCTATCAAAAATCAAATTGCTCATATATTTCTTGTAGATCCTGAAGATAAAATGTATAATGCCATACTTAATATTGTTTTAAAAGTTTTACAAAGTCCTTATGGCCTTTTTGGCTTTTTAAATGAGCAAAATGATTTGGTAATCCCTGCAATGTCATCCGAAATGGCCATAGAATCAAAAATTTCAGAGAATAAGAAGATGCTGTTTCCTCATGAGCATTGGAGTGGCATTTGGGGGCAGGCGTTGAATTATGGCCATATATTTTTTTCCAATGAGCCTGTTTCTGTGCCTGAAGGCCATGCTGAGATTGAGCGTGCGGTCAGCGTGCCTATCATTCAAGCTGGGCTTGTGATTGGTCTTTTCATGGTTGCTAATAAGCCTACTAATTATAATTCGGAAGATATTAACTTGTTAGAAGAGATTGCAAACTCAGTTGCTCCAATCTTAGCAGCCAGGCTAGAGAGAGATCGCCAAGAAACGCGCCGCCGTAAGATGGAACAACGCTTAGACCAAGCCCAAGCAATCATCAAAGCTGCTATATGGGAATCTCCTGTACCAATTTTAATCGCAGAAAATCCAGGCAAGCCTAGAGAAAATTCAGGCAAGCTTAGATTTGCCAATCGAGCTGCATGCGAAATTCGAGGCAGGCCACAGGCTGAGCTTGTGAATATCAACCTCGAAGAGCACGGGAAAATTTGGCAAATTTATACTGCTGATGGAAGCAGCTTATGCCCACAGGAAAAGCTACCTTTAGTCTTAGGCTTGCGCGAAGGAGTAGTATCAGAAAACGTAGAATTGATCATCCGCAATGAAAGAGGAGAAAACCGCTCTATTTCTGTTAATGCTGGCCCGATTCGAAACAAAGATGGCGCAATAGTCGCAGCGATTGCAATTTTCCTAGATATCACTAAAAATAAGGCAGCCGAGGCTGAACAACGCAGGCTGCAAGACCAATTGGCGCATTCAAAAAAAATGGAGTCCATCGGAAGGTTGGCTGCTGGCGTGGCTCATGATTTCAACAATCTTCTATCTGTTATTATTGGATATGCGGAACTGCTCTTAGAAAACGATCGTATGAATGAAATCATGCGCAAAAGTTATACGCAAGAAATCAAAAATGCCACTGAGCGTGGAAAGCGGCTAACAGGCCAATTGCTTGCTTTTGGACGAAAGCAAAAACTAAAAACACAAATTATAAGTTTGAACCAAATCATCCAAGCTTTTCAAAAAATGCTCACTAGGCTTGTGCGAGAAGATATCGAGGTAGTGTATCAACTGGAGCCTAGCCTAGGCATAGTCAGGGTGGATCCTTCTCAAATTGAACAAGTTTTGATGAATTTGGCTGTAAACGCACGTGATGCAATGCCGAAAGCAGGAAAGCTTGTCATTCAAACAACAAACGTAGAAGTTAACCCTGAGCATCAACAGATTGATGGAAAATCGCCTGCTAAAAAATATATATGCCTTTCAGTAAGTGATACAGGCTGTGGTATGGATGAGCTCACACTGCGTCAGTTATTTGAACCATTTTTTACTACCAAAGAGGCAGGCAATGGCCTTGGCCTAGCCACAGTGTATGGAATTGTTAAACAACATGGCGGTGAAATTTACGTCCAAAGTGCCTTAAATCAAGGTACTACATTCCGGATGTATCTTCCACAAGTAGATGAACTACCAGCATCACATACGGATGCTTCTATGACAGTAGAGGCTAAACTACCATTGCCCAAGTTAACAGGCATGATTTTGCTTGTCGAAGATGAAGTTTCACTACGCCAGATGCTTGCTGAGGTCTTAATGAGGCAAGGAGCTAATGTAATCTCCGCACCAAGTTCCAAAGAAGCCATTCGCCTAGCATTTGAACGTCGAGATCAACTTGATCTTTTGTTCACAGATATTGTGATGCCAGAGATAGACGGAGTAACATTAGCCAATCGGGTTAGTACATTCTGTCCTAATTTACCTGTGCTTTATATGTCCGGGCATACAGAAGAAATATTAGCACAATATGGCATTTCTTCAGAAAGCAATCTTTTCCTACAAAAGCCAATCACTCACCAAACTTTAATCGAAAAAGTCGCATATTGCCTGGAATTAAAAAAAACAAATATGGCCAATGAGCAAAATCCTGCAACCGAATCTTGAGCTTTTGTGGATTTTCGGAAATTCTAACTTGTTGTGCTAGAATAGCACTAAAAAAATATCCTTAATCTGTATCAATCAAAAAA
>JAKLHB010000213.1 GCA_022710345.1 Planctomycetota bacterium | reverse complement strand
AAACAAAACACTTGCATTTTGAAATTTTGATCTCATGCACGTGCCATCTTATTTTTGGCTGGTTACGGAAACGTCTGATTACCCAAGGCTGTAGCTTTGTTTGTTATGATTGTGCATTCAAAAGATGTTTGTAGGCGATTCTATCATAACGTATTATGCTACAAATTATTATGCGTGTAGGCCAAACAATAAGGATAAGCCATCAAATTATGCTTAAAAAAATAGCGTTGATTAGTTCACTGCCCCAAGAATATTCATTGCCTAAATTTTATCTTACTTTGCAAGAAATTGCCTTGCAAAAATATCAAATCCAGATAGATATTTTTAAAAACGGAGAATTTCTTTGCCAATTTCACGACCAAGGATGCCATTACAGCTATCATGGACAACCGTTTGATGCACGTTGTTATGCGCTTGCTTTTGATCGTTTTGCAATCAAAGCTCCACATGGAGGCGATCATTATATACTCCGGGAGTTTGAACATCATCAAGTTCCGCTGATTAACCCAACGCAAGCATTGCTTAAAACAAAAGATAAATTGCAAACTTTGCAATTGCTTGCTCGTCTGAATTTGCCCATCACACCAACTTTTGTGGTACGCACACGGGATCAAATCGCGGCTGTTTTGAAACAAATCGGACCAGGGCCGTACATTGTAAAAAATACCTTTGGCTCAGGAGGCCAGGCTGTTCTTCAAGCCAACACTGTAGGGCAAGTCCATGCAATATTTGATTATGTCTGGAACCTGGATCGCAACCAAATTTTATTGATTCAGCCGTATGTGGGCACACATCCAGCAAGTGATGTGCGTGCCTTGTATTTCCAAGGGAAACTCTGGCGCGCTATGTGCCGACATGCAACTCAAGACGATTTTCGTGCGAATGTTCACATTGGGGCCACGACGGTTATGACAGAGTTAACCTCAGAGGAAGACCGCATTTGCAGCCAAGCTGTAGCTGCCACTGGCCTCATCCTTGCAGGCATTGACTTTTTACGAACTCCAACAGGTCCTCAAATTTTGGAAGTGAATGGATGCCCTGGGTTTTCTGGGATTGGTGCAGCTTATGCGCTCCATGGAATTGATTTATTTGCAGAACTGACAGATTTACTATGCAACTCAGCACTGCGCTAACTATGAGTGTCAAGAGTGCCTACCTAAGTTTTTGGTGCAAGGAATTCTATGAAAATAGCGTTGATTACTAAAGATTTGATTCCAACACAAGGTGGAGCAGAGAGATATGCCTTGCAATTAGCAACGAATCTTGTAGAGATGGGCCATGAAATCCATGTCTTTTGTACAGCTTGTGGCTGTGCTGCTACATTAGGGATTCAACATCATCCAGTTCGATTGACCCAAGATTCTAATTTAGGGCTGGATACTACAACACGACAAATAATTGCAGATTGTGGAGTAGATGTGGTGTATAGCCTAAAACTTGCGTACCCTGTAGATGCATATCGAGCAGGAGACGGGGTCCATGCTCATTGGCTCAACCTGCATCATCCTAATCCAGTATGGCGTTGGATTTCTCAGCATATACCGAAAAAACAACGCCAATTAGCATTAGAACGATGCATTTATACATCTGTGCTCAATTGCCGAGCCATCATCACGAACTCCCAGTTGGTCAAAGGGCACATTGAATTTTATTATCCAGAAGCAGCCGGCAGAATTCGAGTTATTTATAATGGCGTTGATCCAACAATATTCCATCCTAAAACACCCGCTGAATCCCGCGGATGGCTCAAAAAATGGGGAATTCCTGAGTCTCCAATGCGCATTCTATTTGCCGCCAACAACTGGGAACGCAAGGGATTAAAAACTTTGTTATATGGAGCAGCATCCCTTTTACGATCTAAAGAAGCCCTTTTGATTGTGGTGGGACGAGGCAATGTCCAACAATGGCAGGGTTTGGCCAAAAAACTAAAAATCCAGGCACAAATTTTTTTTGTAGGATCTAGCCCAGATATGGCTCAATGGTATTCTGCCAGCCATGTTTTTGTGCTTCCCACACAGTATGACCCTTTTGCAAATGTATGCCTAGAAGCCATGGCGTGTGCATGCCCCGTCATCACAACTTTAGAAAATGGAGCATCCGAGCTTATCCAGTCCGGGACCACAGGCTATGTCTTAGAAGAAGTAGATGATTTCCAAAAATTAGAAGAGTACCTCGCCATCTTGCGCGATCCAAAAATCAGAGAAACTATGGGCAATCAAGCATTGCAAACAGCCCTTCAATTTACCATGAAACGGAATGCTTCGGAGACACTCAAAGCATTACAAAGAATACTTTAAAACTATGAAAATTAAAAAATTTTATATTATTTCAACGCCCATCAATGGCATGATCGCTGAAATGGGATCAAGAGCCAAAGAGGCATTGCAACAATCTGGAATTATCCTAATCGAGTCTTTTTTAAGTGCAAAAAAAACATTGGATTTGCTCAAAGTAGATTTCACCCAAAAAACACTGCTCGAACTCAGTGAGCATACAGAGAACATGCAGGCTCATAAACTGCTGAAAGAAGTGTTGGAAGTGGAATATGCCAGCTTGATCTGTGATGCTGGAACACCTGTGTTTGCAGATCCAGGGTATGAATTGGTCAGGCTTTTGATCCAGCAAAAAGTTGAATTAAGCCATATTCCTGCCATTTCTTCTGTTTTGTCTGCGATTGTGCTTTCAGGCTTTGACCTAAGAACCTATTATTTTGCAGGCTTTCCACCAAGAGAAGGCCAAGACCGAGACATCTTTTTCAAAAGACTGAGCCATCACAAAGAGCCGATTATTCTGATGGACACAGCCTATCGTTTTCAAAAATTGCTTGGTGAAGTGGCTGCTTCCTTTCGCAAACATCGCAAAGTATGTATTTGCTTTGATATTGGCACAGAAGAACAATGTATCTATCGCGGCACTTTGGAAGAAGCCCAGAAATACTACACAGATCAAACCGTTAAAAAACATCCGTTTATTTTGGTCCTAGCCAAAAACTAAAGCATAGGGCTAAGCCCGATTTGACCATGAAACGAGAAGAACGAGAAAAATTGGAAGAAAGAAAAGAACGGCAAGGTAAGCTACGAAGAGCGATCACATTAGAATCCGGAGAGCGCACCTACGAACGCAATGTTCAACACGAAAAAAAATCAAGGATTAGCATGGAAGATTTATGGCCAATCCATCCAGCATGGCAAGAAATGCTGCATGCCCAAAAACATGGCCATGAGACAGACATCGAATGCTATGAATTACTCAAAATTCTGCTCCAGCCATTGGAAGAGATCAAGTCGAGGGCATATCATCCTGAAGGAGATATGCTCTACCACAGCCTCCAGGTCTTTGAACTGGCGAAAACCACACACGGCTACGACATTGAATTCCTCCAAGCGGCCTTACTGCACGATGTGGGGAAAGCCATTGACATTGCCCACCATGCCGAAGCAGGCGCAGATGCCTTAGAAGGCTTTGTCACAAAGCGCGTGCTCTTCCTGGTTCGCTATCATATGGATGCTCTTCTCTTCAAACAAGGCCGTTTAGGCCATCGCAAAATCGTGCTTCTGAAAAACAGCGAATATTTCGAAGATTTAATGGAATTGCGCGAGCTGGATGATAAAGGCCGGGTACCAGGCGCTGATGTGGATTCTCTGGACCAGGCATTGGACTATCTACGCGAATTGGAAAAAGAATAAAATTGACTAAGGCGGCAATCTGCCGCCTTTCAACAAAAATGCTCAATTATTTTAAGGCTGCTCAAAGCAGGTATATCCTCTGCAGCAAATGCAGCAGCAAATGCAATGACAGAACGAATATGTTCTTGAGTAAGGCTTGGAAAATCTTGCAAAATTTCCTCTATACTTGCACCTTCTGCTAAACTAACCAAAATAGTTCTTAAAGTTACGCGAGTGCCCTTAAACACAGGCTCCGCAGATTTGTGAATCTTTTACAATATCCGCAGTATAAGCCATTGTATTTCCTTCTTCCAGCCAGAGCTTTCGCAATTTACAGCCCACGTTCTCTCAATCGAGCAATGTCTTTCAAATTGCTCAACGCAGTGTTTCTTAGATCACGCAAAAATTCTTCATGAAATTCTGCATCTTCTGGATCAATTTTTTTGGCTAATTCTTGCGCATCTTTGTAATCTCTCTGAATGTCCAACGCTGCTTGAATTGCATAGCGTTCCATGGCTTTGGTGAGGTCAGTTAATAGACGAGCTTCCATTTCCATTAAATCTTTGCTTGTTTGCATTTTAACGCGCTGGATTTCCTGATCTGATTTCACATCAATCAACCGGAGCACATACTCTTGGGCTTTTTTGCTCACCTCTAACTTATATTTCTTTCGATCTTTCCAAGGAATGTCGCGTTCACCTTTTTGAATCTGGCGAGCAATGGACTCAAAAAAGTCTCTTTCACTCAAGCTGATGTCTTTTCCAACATATTGTACACTTAAGCTACCCATGGCTATCTCCTATATTAAATTGTTTTAGACCATTGCCTTAGTATATCAGTTCACAAATTTAATGCGAGTCTCCATATTTTTGAGCCATCTTTTGATATAGATGCTCCAACAGTTGCTGCCTAAACTTAATCTGCTCCAGGCTTAGCTTGGATTGAATCAACAATTCTTGTTGCTCTGTCGCCATTTTCTTAAACTCTTGCTCTTGCTCTAATTGCTCTCGAATTAGCTTTTTTTGTTGCTCTAACTCCGCTGCTTTCAGGTTTTCCAAATTTCTTTGTAATAAATTTTGGAAATCTTGCTCTGAAATGCCTTCCTCAATCAAACTACGTAAATATTTTAATATTTCAGGGTTATGTGCAAATAAAGCAATATAGTTGCCTAAAAATTCATAATTTAATCGTCTTGTTTTGGCTAAAGCCCGATTTCTATGCCAACGCCATAGAAAATATGGAAAACCAATGATATAGACCAATATCTTGACAAACCAGCGGCCAAATCCCAATGGTGAAGCCAGGGTCATGACCACGATTGCAATGCAAACAATTTGCACATATTGGTTCCTGAACATATCTGCAATCCTTGCCCAAAAGGCAATCCAAACTCAAACAAAAGATTCAAGTGAACTTGATTGAATACGCTCAGTATAGTATACCCTATCTAGCCATAAATCTCAATCATTTTTGAAAAATTCTAAAGGCAAAAACAAAATGCTTTCCACATTGAACCAAAAAATCACAGGTTGTGTTCTTGGAGTAGCCATTGGCGATGCCTTGGGACTTCCTTATGAAGGGCTATGTCCTAGCCGAATGCAACGCATGTTTCCCCAATTAGATCGCTACCATTTAGTATTTGGTAAAGGCCTGACTTCAGATGACACAGAACATACGTGTATGGTCATGCAATCGTTGCTCATTGCCAATGGGAATACCAAGACATTTGCCCATAACCTTGGATGGCGTATGCGTTGGTGGCTCATTGGATTACCAGCAGGTATTGGATGGGCTACTCTGCGTTCGATCCTAAAACTTTGGCTGGGATTTTCGCCCCAAAACAGCGGCGTTTTTTCAGCAGGCAATGGCCCAGGAATGCGAAGTCCAATTTTAGGAGTTGTTTATGGGCATGATCCAAACAAACTCATTGATTTTGTTCGTGCAAGCACATTGTTGACCCATCGCGATCCCAAAGCATTGGTGGGTGCATTGGCAATCGCTTTAGCAGCTTTCCTCTCTTCTCACTCAGCCACAATTACTCCAACAATTTATACGACTGAACTCAAGAAATTGTTGGAATTGTTCCAGAAATCTACCCCAGATTCTTCCAACAGAGCAAATTCTGAAAGCAACCCAGCCATAGATTCTAAAAGCAACCCAAATTCAAGCCAACCCAATTTTTCCCCAGCTTCTGCAAAATCAAACCTCGAACCCCAAGCTGTTCAAGAAATGCTCGACATCGTCCAGGATTGTGTCCAAAGCGTCCAATCCCAAGAATCCACACCCGCATACACCGCACGGATTTTAGGCCGCCACGGCGTGAGCGGCTACATCTACCATACAGTGCCAGCAGTGCTCCATGCATGGCTTTCCCATCCTGAAGATTTTAGCAAAGCCATGCTTGCTGTGATCCAATGCGGCGGCGACACAGACACCACAGCCGCGATTTTAGGCGGCATTTTAGGCGCACGTGTGGGCAAAGATGCCATCCCTCATCCCTGGCAGGCCAATTTTTGGGAATGGCCCCGCACTCTGGCCTGGCTGCAACAATTGGGCCACAGACTCAGCCAATCCATGGAACAGCAACAACCCAGCAAAAGCCTTGGCCTATGCTGGCCCGGCCTTTTCTTACGCAACCTGTGCATGATTCCCATTGTGCTCTGCCATGGCTTGCGCAGACTATTCCCTCCATTTGGATAAAACGACTGAAAAGGTTTACGGCCAGGGAGAATTGGGCTGCTGAACGAATGCTACATCAATAACCTTTGGTTTATCAAAAGTTTATCCAGGGAGAGACAAAAAAAGGAAATCCACAAAAATGTTAGTTTTTGTAGATTTCCTTTTTGCATCTTGCAGCTTTCCTTAATATGCACTTTCACAGAGGCGGATGGAATGTGCTGGTGCCTTGGAAGCAAATCCACAAAAATGTTAGTTTTTGTAGATTTCCTTTTTGCATCCTTCACCTATTCCTGAATATGCACTTTCACAGGCGGATGGAATGTGCTGGTGCCTTGATTTGAGATATCCTCCAGCTTGTACCAGTATGTTTTTCCTGGTTGAATAGAAAAATCTGTAAAGCTATAGTTTGCTCCCCAAGTAGCGCCACCTTGGCCTGGGATCAGCAAGCCCGTGATTTTGGTATAACTGCCTGGTAATGGAGCTTGATCTTGCTCTAGGCTATGCTGGCATTCGCTTCTCCAGATATGGAATCCTGCATTGTCCAGCTCTGTAGCGGTTTCCCACGCAATGGCTATGTGATCCTGACAATATTGGGCTTTGAAAAAGAGCAGATCAATGGCTGTGGGAGCCTGGTATTTCATGACCGTGGCTTTATTGCTATTTCCAGCATCCTGATACGCCACATAAGGGACATTGCTACTGTCCAATGCTAACGAAAAATACGATGCTCCACCAGCGGAAAAACCAGCAGTGCCAACTAACACCCAACTGGTGCCATTGAATTTCATGGCCGTTGCCTTTGTGGTATTCGCATAATCCTTGTAAGCCACATAAGGGACATTGCTGCTATCTAATGCTAGCGACGGATAATCTGCAGAACTAGCCGAGAAACCAGCAGTGCCAACAACTACCCAATTCGTGCCATCAAATTTCATGACCGTGGCTTTCGAGCTATTTGCTTCATCTCTATACGCAACATAAGGGCGATTGCTACTATCTAACGCCATCGAAACATAAAGTGCTGTACCGGCTGAAAACCCAGTAGCGCCGACAGCTTCCCAAGCAGTGCCATTGAATTTCATGACCGTGGCTCTCGAGCCATTTCCACCATCAGAGTAAGCAAGATAAGGGACATTACTTTTATCTAGCAAGAGTGTTGTATAATTTGATGCGGCAGCAGAGAACCCAACAACGCCGACAGCTTCCCAAGCAGTGCCATTGAATTTCATGACTGTGGCTTTATTGCTATTTGGAAGATCTTTGTAAGCCACATAAGGAACATTGCTGCTATTGAACGCTAACGAAGTATACTCTGCTGAACCGGCTGAAAAGCCAGCGGTACCCACAGTTTCCCAAGCAGTGCCATTGAATTTCATGACTGTGGCTTTCAGACTATTCGCAGCATCCTGATACGCAATATAAGGTACATTGCTGCTGTCCAACTCGAGAGAAGTATAGTATGCTCCACCAACTGAAAATCCAACAGTCCCTACTGCACTCCAAGCAGTGCCATTGAATTTCATAACCGTGGCTTTGTTGCTATAGTTCATATCTTGGTAGGCCACATAAGGTACATTGCTACTGTCAAAATCGAGAGAAGGCGAGTACACTGTACCAGCCGAAAAACCCGCAGTTCCTACTACAACCCAATTTTGTGCAAAAACAGGAAGAATGACAATCAATAGCACAAAGCACAACTGATTCAAAAGTAAAGTCTTCATAAATACCTCTTTCATTTTTCCTTTGTATGAGCGACCTTGCTCTGCAATTTTCATGACTTAGCTTTTTGCTGAGTCATTTTTAGTAAATCAAACGATGCCCAAAAATAATCATAAGAAAAAATAGGAAAAAGGCAAGAAAATTCAAAAAAATTCTATGTGCATAGCCTAATTTTGGAATGAGCTTACATCCGCAATCAATTGATTGCACGAGATATGGTCTTAACTGAAGAATGAAAAATTTAGAAATTTTGGTTGATATTTTTGAGTGTAAAAATTACAATTTATGGTCAAAAATGAAGCTTCATTGAGCCCCGGAAGCAATCCAGGAAAATAAACGGCCCCGTCATAAGCGAAGCCATAAATCGGCATGCCTAAGTCAGGCCTGATGTCTGCCAAACCATAACCAAAAAGACGTGGAAGGAAATATCCAGCCCAAGCTGGATTTCGTGGAATGAAATCCAAGTTTTTGCTTACGTGCCAGAAATAAGCAGTC